>JBIILS010000121.1:0-3225 GCA_044232585.1 Ilumatobacteraceae bacterium | reverse complement strand
CGTTCGAAGAGCCATACAAGAAGGTGCGCGATGTTGTTCGCTTTCTGAACGATGCTCTTGGTGGTGAGAAAGTCACGAAGGAATATGACACCTTCAAAGTTGACGGATTCCGTTTAGGCATAAAGCCAGAAGTGAAACCACAAATTCTTGTCGCTGCATTGCGTGAAGGAATGTTGCGCCTTGCTGCTCGTGAAGCAGATGGCACAATCATCAACTGGCTGAGCCCCGAAGATGTCACACGTGTCGCAGAAGTAGTGCACGGTGCAGCAAATGGAACACCAAAGGAAATCGTTGCGCGTATCTTCGTGTGTCCTTCTACAAACACTGAAGCAGTGAGAGCAGCAGCCCGCTTCGCCATTGCTGCCTATCTCAACGTGCCTGTTTATGCGGATTTCCACGCATGGCTCGGCCGCGGTGATTTGTTGAAGGGCATGTGGGATAACTGGAAAGCAGGCGACCGTAAGGCCGCACTTGCAGCTATCCCTGACGAAGTTGTTGACGCACTAATCATTCACGGATCACCGGAGTATTGCCGCGATCGCATTCGTCAGTATTTTGATAACGGAGTTACTACATCAACTCTTGCCATCATGCCGTTTGATCCCGAGCTAAAACATTGGGACGCAGTTCGTTCATTGTCACCCTCGGCTCACAAATAATTTTGCACTGCCGCAATGTCTGACAAGCCCGTCAAAGGAGTAACGAAAGAAGGCTGGAAACTTCTTCTTGAAACATTGATTCCGCAACGCAATGGCTTGCTGGCTGGTGTTGCGGTTGGTCTGTCATGGTCGGTCGGAAAGATGGCAGTTCCACAACTCACGCGCTATGCGATTGACCGCGGAATCAGCAAGAACGGCTCGTTGTTGTTTTGGACATCCACAATTCTTGCGGCTGCTTTAGTCGCTGGTGTTTTTGCAGGTTGGCGTCGCTTTATTGCATTCCGTGAAAGTCGCCTGACAGAAACTGTTTTGCGTGAACGTTTGTTTGCTCAAATTCAAGGCCTTCATGTGGGTTTTCATGACCGCACCCAAACTGGCCAACTAATGAGTCGCGCATCCAGTGACTTGCTGCAAGTGCAGGGCTTTGTAGTCAACATTCCCATTTTCGCATCTCAGGTCACCATGGTGTTCGGCGTTGTTGCGATTCTGTTCTTTACTGATCCGCTGTTGGCCGCAGTCGCCCTAGCGCCATTGCCGTTCATCAATATCTCTGCTCGTTCGTTCTCGCACAAGATTCATCCAACGGTTCTCGCGGTGCAGCAAGAGCAAGCACAACTTGCAAGTGTTGTTGAGGAATCAGTTTCCGGTATTCGTGTCATCAAGGGCTTTGGTGCCGAAGCTGTACAGCAGGCCAAGTTAGAAGTAGAAGCAGACGATATTCGCCGCGAATCTATGAAAGCTGCGCGCATCCGTAGTCATTTCCTTCCGGCTATTGACTTGCTTCCCGGGCTTGGGCTGGTTGCTGTTCTCGGGCTTGGCGGCCACCGCGTGATTAACGGTGACATGTCGTTGGGTGGACTTGTTGCGTTCAACGCGTATCTCACCATGTTGATCTGGCCAATGCGAAACATTGGTATGACTGTTGCCATGGGTCAGCGCGCGGCTTCAGCGCTCGTGCGTATTCATGAAATTTTGGCAGTAGTCCCTGCAATCGCAGACCCGCCACACCCGTTGCATCTTCCGCAAGCTGCAGTTGCTCAACCTGTAGGTGCAGTGAAATTCGAAAACGTTCGATTCGGGTACGAAATTGGCCATACGGACATTCGTGTTCTCGAAGGTTTCAGCTTCTCTGTCGCCCCCGGTGAGTCAGTTGCCATTGTTGGTGCAACGGGTTCAGGGAAGTCAACCATTGCGCGATTGTTGTTGCGCTTTTATGACCCGCAAGCCGGAAGTGTCAGCCTTGATGGCATTGACCTACGCCAACTACGTCTACCTGACTTACGACACTCAGTCGGGGTTGTGTTTGAAGACACGTTGTTGTTCCACGACACGGTGTCGGCAAACATTGCATTTGCAAAACCAGAAATTGATTTCGACGTTGTTCAACGTGCAGCAAAGTTGGCAGGTGCTCACGACTTCATTATGCAATTGCCGAACAAGTACGACACTTCATTAGGAGAACGTGGGTATTCATTGTCTGGTGGACAACGCCAACGCATTGCTATCGCACGCGCAATTGTTGCTGATCCGCGCGTGTTGGTACTTGACGATGCAACATCCGCAGTTGACCCGACAAAAGAGCATGAAATCCGCGACGCCTTGGCAACTGTGATGCGCGGACGCACCACATTGGTAATTGCACATCGCCCAGCAACCATTGAGTTGGCTGACCGGGTAGTTCTTCTTGATGAAGGTCGAATTAGTGCCTCAGGCTCACATCATGAGTTGTTGGAAACAAACGAGAAGTACCGCAGCGTCCTTGCTGCCATGACCAGCACGGTGATTGAGTAGTTATGTACGCAGGTGGACGTGGAGGCGGCGGCGGAGGAGGAGGCGCAGGTGGTCACGGCATTGATGAGGACCGGAAGCTTGATCGTTCCCAAACACGCGTAGTCCTCATTCGCAGTTTCCGAATGGCTGGGGAGTTTCGCAAGCAAGCAATCCTGGCGTTAGGTCTTGTCGTTATCACTGTGTTGTGCACATTGGCAGGGCCCGTGCTGGTACGTCACGGTATTGATGCTGGTATTCGTAAGGGAGACCGCGGAGCACTTGATAGAACCGTTATTGCGTACATCGTGGTGGTCGTCATTGCCTACGTTGTGGGCCGTTGGCAGTACGTCGCATTGAACTCTGCCGGTGAAGGCTTCTTGCGTCTTATTCGAATTCGAGTTTTTTCTCGGATGCAGAAACAATCAATGGCTTTCTTCGACAGGGAAAAGGCCGGGGTTCTTGTTGCGCGGATGACAGCCGACATTGAATCAATGGCGGAACTTGTGCAGTGGGGTCTCATGCAGTTCCTGTCGTCGTTCTTGTTGCTGTTCTTTGCGTTCTTTCTCTTGATGAGCTTGTCGTGGCAACTCACACTGATCTCGCTGCTTGTGTTTCCGTTCTTGATCTTGGCGACTATCAAGTTTCAACGTGATGCCAACAAGGCGTACTTAGAAGTACGTGACAAAGTCGGGGCGAACCTCTCTGCGCTTCAAGAGGGAATTACGGGAGTTCGCGTTATTCAGGCCTATGGCCGAGAAGAAGAACAGATTCGTCGATTCGAAGAATCAAACAGGGC
>JBIILS010000047.1:0-9066 GCA_044232585.1 Ilumatobacteraceae bacterium | reverse complement strand
TCAAACAAATTGATCGGCGGATTATCAATGACAACATGGGCAACCCCATCCATCAACTCAACGGTTAATGACTGATAGCCCGTGTAGTTCATATCTACTTCAACAGACCCTTGATGGCCTCACGAGTGTTGGCGATTTCTTCAGGTGTTGCACCAAATTCCACTGCCGCAAAATCTGTGACACCAATGTCTGCCAATGCTGCAACTCGGTCTTGTACTTCACCAATTGAACCCATGATGGCAATATCAGCAGGGCCTGCTGCACCTTCACGGTCAAGCATGGCGCGATAGCTAGGCAATGTGCCGTACACGGCGAACACCTTTGCTGCGCGTTCTGCCGCAGCAACTTTGTCAGTTGTTACACACACTGGAAGCGCAGCGATAATGCGCGGGGCAGGACGATCAAATTCGTCGGCTGCTTTAGTGATTGTTGGGATGGTGTGACCAGCAAGTGTTGCTGGGCCTGTGCACCATGTCAGTGTGCCGTCAGCAAGAGCAGCAGTAACCCGCAACATTTGCTCGCCCAGAGCCGCCACAACGACTCCGAAGCCATTAGAACCCTTAGCCGAGATGTTTGCATGCACCTTGTAGGTGTCGCCATCGAAGTGAGCTGTTTCGTTACGTGACAATGGCATAAGAACATTGAGGTATTCGCGAAGGTGACGTACTGGCTTGTCGTATGACATGCCAAGCATGCTCTCGATAACCACTTTGTGGCTAAGACCAATACCAAGCGTGAGGCGATTACCTGAAGCCGCTGCCACCGTGTGGCACTGCTGAGCAATGGCGTGAGGGTGACGTGGGTATGTAGGAACTACAGACGTACCCAATTCGATACGGGGTACTTCACGGCCCACAATGGCCAACGCAGTAAGCGCATCGTGGCCAAAGATGTTCGGTGCCCAGTAACTGGCGAACCCATCTTGTTCTGCCGAGCGGGCCTCAGCCACCACATCGTCGACCGTTCCGTCGTTAACTGCTCCACCAAAAATTCCGTATTTCATAGTGGCTGACCGTATCAGGGGGACATTGTCGTTACCGCAGAAGCAATCCAAGCACCTCAAGAACTTCTCGCACATCTTTGATCTCTGTCACCGCATCTTCGCCAATCAAATCCAGAACAAGCCAGCACCCCAACAATTCTTAGCTTTGTACCCACATTGTGGGTACAAAGTGGGTACAGTGCCTTGTATGGCAACAACGACCGCATCATCAGAGATCACTTTTAGGGTCTCTCAGGAAGACAAAGAACTCATCAAGCTCGCAGCCGAGATTGAGAACTCAAGTGTCAGTGATTACCTGCGCACCCTTGCAGTTCAACGTGCAATGGAATTGGTGTCTCATTTGCGCCTGCGGGAAGTCACAGTCATTCCGGCCACACAGTTCAATGCCCTCATGGCAAGCATCGACGAGCCTGACGACATTGCGCCACGCTTGCGCACTGCATACGACAATCTGTGGAAACTTGAACTCGATTGACCTCATCACTTCCGTCACCACGTTCGGTTGCGTACAACTCATCGATTCACGAAGTCAGCTCTTTTGATTGCGGCAATGACTCTCTCAACACCTGGTTGATTCGCGACGCTCAACATGCCCGCCTTATGGGCACGGCCAATACATACGTATTCGTCAAGGACTCTCAGGTGATTGCTTACTACTCATTGGCTGCGCATCAACTTCAATCAGATGAACTACCAAACCGACTCGCACACGGCGCTCCCCTAGCCATTCCGGCGTATCTCATCGGGAAACTTGCAGTAACGAAAGAAATGCAGAATCAGATGATTGGTGGTGCTTTGCTTATCGACGCACTATTGCGGTTGAGTCGCGCATCTGAAGGCGGACCAAGTGCTCGCATCATTACGGTCGACGCCATCGATGATGGTGCAGTCAACTTTTATCGCAAAAACCAATTTGTTTCTTCGCCGACAGACCAAAAACAGATGTTCATGAAAATGTCGACAGCACGAAAAATTGTTACGAGAGGCTGACGAGGTCGAGCCATTCCTTGCTGAAGTAATCCACTTGCCCATCAGGCATCAGGATCACTTTTGTGGGCTTAAGCCTCTGTACGAATTCTTCATCGTGGCTCACCATGATGATGGAGCCTGGCCATGATTCAAGTGCGTCAGCTACTGCTTCACGACTTGCAGGGTCAAGGTTGTTCGTAGGTTCGTCGAGAAGCAGAACGTTGTTGCGACCCACCATCAACATGGCGAGAGCGAGTTTTGTTTTTTCTCCGCCAGACAATGAACCGGATTCTTGAAACACTTTGCTGCCCTGTAAGCCGAACATACCGAGCAACGCACGCATCTGAGTTTCAGTGAGTGCTGAACCTGCAGGCAGTTCACGACGCATATGCCAAATCAGAGATTGATTCGGGTCAAGCGTGTCGTGTTCCTGGGCGAAGTAGCCCACTTCCACTTTGTAGCCCCACTCAATATCACCAATGTTTGCTTGCGTTGCGCCGGCCAAGATACGAAGAAGTGAGGTTTTACCCGCACCGTTGAGACCAAGAACAAGTAGGCGTTCGCCACGACCAAGGTCGAATGAAACATCTTCGAAAATTGCTGGGCCGCCATAACCCTTTGAAAGACCCTTTGTGGTCACAACTGTGATTCCGCTCTGAGGTGGCGGAGGAAACTTCACCGTGAGTGCACGATCTTTTTTACGCATGCCGGTTGATTCACCTTCAATGCGAGCAATGCGCTTTTCAATGCTGTGCGCCATGGTGGCCTTCGATGCCTTTGCACCGAACCTGTCAACTACTTCTTGCAAACGAGCGACTTCTTTGGCTTGCAACAAAGCCTTCTTTTCCGCACGAGACTCATCTTCAGCACGTGAACGCTTGTATTGGGTATAGGTGCCGCGATATTCGAACACCATGCCGGTGTCGTCTTCGTCTGGGCGATCTAAGTGGATTACTCGGGTGATTGCTTCGTCTAGAAGTTCAAGGTCATGGCTAATAACCAGCAATGCACCCTTGTAGTTGCGCAGGAAATTGAGCAGCCACGTTTTCGCATCGATGTCTAAGTGGTTCGTGGGCTCGTCGAGAAGCAACATGTCGCTGCCTGCGAACAAAATGCGAGCCAATTCGACACGGCGACGTTCTCCACCAGAAAGAACTCCGAGAGCGAGATCAAGTCGATCTTCCTTTAGCCCGAGACCAGCAGCGATAGAGCGTGCTTCGCTCTCTGCTGAATAGCCACCCTTCAAGGTGAATTCTTCTTCGGCTTTCGAAAACTTCGCAACATTCTTGTCGCTCGGGTCTTTCTCCATGACAACACGAAGTTTTTCTAAACGAGCTAGATCTGAATCAATATTGCGTCCAGACAACACGTGACCAATGGCGGAACGTTCTTCTTGCTCTGGCGAAGTACGTGGGTCTTGCGACAAGTACCCGAACGCACCACTGCGCATTACTTTTCCAGCAGCGGGATCATTCTCGCCACCGAGGACACGGAACATAGATGTTTTGCCAGCGCCATTACGGCCAACAATGCCGACCTTGTCACGTGCCATCACAGTAAACGTGGCACCTTGCACAACGTTTTTTCCGCCGACTTCGACGGTGACATTCTGAACTTGCAACATGATTAACGAACCGTTGTCGTTGTTGTTGAAGCTGTAGGCACAGTGGAAGTGACTGCGGGCGCAATAGTTGTAGCGCTCACAATGGTTGTCGCGGTAGACCCGGCAATGGTCGTTGGGGTCTCTCCCTCAATTGTTGATGATGGCATCACATCATCAGTAACTAGTGAATCATCCGTGTACTTCGAGGGCAAACATGCACCAGGCCCTGTAGGCGCTTCACCAAGCGCTGAGGCAATGGATGAGACGAGTACTTGTCGACCTGCATCAGTGGGGTGAATCTTGTCGCGATTCAATACACCTGTTTGTACAGATGTTGTACTCCAGTCAAGGACGGACACATTCGGATTCTTTGAGGCCACAATTCGAATCACTTGATTGACCTGCTGCATTGTGGGACGAAATAGTGAAGCTGTTAACAACAATGTCGGACGTGGAGCCAATGATTTAACAATGGCTGTCAGATCTTTTTCATACAACTCCGCGCTTCCGCCATAGTTGGTACCAAGGAATACAACAGCTGCATCCCATCCTTCGTAAATGCGATCGCGCAAGACAGTGCGACCAAACCCCACCATTTGTCCGGCTTCTGCTTCAACAGCAACTCGCCACCCGAGCGGCACAAGACCTGCACACATTGCGCCACCATAACGAGTAGCGGTGCCAGCAAGAATTGAGTCACCAAGAATTAAGAGTCGGTTACCGCTAGCAACGGTGCCGAGCACGGGGCCATCAAGATTTGCGAGAGATGCGCGCACACCGTTGACCACTACTGCCCCACTGGTGGCATTGATTCCAGGGATTCGACCAACATTTGTAAGAGTTAGTCGAGTTGCATCTGAACCGACTCCGAGACATGACGACACGATGCCTGAGAGGGCAATCAGAGTTGCAATAGTGCGAAAGCGGGGGGCTGACATGACCTCCCAAGGCTATTGGCTAATTACCCCATAAAAGGGGCACCTTTGCTATTGCTTGCCGTTATTGCGAGTTGCGCGCAACTCATCGCGAATTTCGACCAATAGATCATTGGTATTGAGAGAAGCCTTCTCTTTGTCTTCTTTCGAACGAAAACGGTTATAGAGCTTCACTACCATGAACAATGCCAACGCGACAAAGAAGAAGTTCAGGGTTGAAGTGGCGAATGCACCAAACGGAATATCACTGCCATTGACAGTAAGAACTTTCTTTGAAAAATCTGGTTGCTGCCCACCGAAAATGGCACCAATCAAGCCTCCGAGGATTCCGGGACCTTTGTCACTTCCCGCAAATGAGTCAACAACAGTCTTGAAAGCGGCACCCATAACGAAAGCAACTGCCAAGTCAATGACGTTTCCTCTATTGATGAACTCTTTGAATTCAACAATGACTCCTCGCTTCGCAAGGTTCTCTACTTTGGTGAAGATTTCACTCATAGTGATGCCGCTTTCTCAATCAGAACTAACGCTTCATTGAAGCATGCCCCGCCGCCTAAGTCATTGACCCCATCGGAGATCAATGCGTTCGACACCATGCCGTTAGCAACGTGACGCATCCATAAACCTTTTGGAATTTCACAAACACCGACTCGCATACGTGCATCTACTGACACTGGCAACGTCACAGTGCCGAGACTGTTTGACACGGTCACCAGGTCTCCATCTGTCAACCCACGTTCGGTTGCATCTATCGGATGAACTGAGACAGCTGCGGTTGGTGGGTCATATTCAGCAAACATGGAGTTAACAGTTCGTGCAGTAGCTGATGTGAGCAGACGTAGGAACAAACCGGTTGACCCCCGCCCGGTCATTGGCGCAGGTAGCGGCAATTCAGAATCTGGCGAGAACAGCAGTGCCTTCTTGTCTTCAGGGAACACATCGCGAAACTGCACACTGTTCTGTGGGTTCAGTATCACGGTGTTTTGAGTTACTTCTATATCTTCGGCACGCGGTGTTGTGATTTGTACGCCTAGACGGCCTGCCAATTCACGACCTAGCCAGTCATTACTGCGCGATTCGCCCACTGGGTCAATGACCTTCTTCACTCGCTGCAATGCAAAAGAACCATAACTTCCTGCAAAGTCGTCCACTTCGAATTGGGTGGTTGCCGGCAACACAACATCTGCGTACCGCGCAGTGTCTGTCATCACCTGATCATGCACGACTGTGAAGACATCGTTATTGGCAAGTCCAGACAACATGAGCTGTTGGTCATTCGCCGTGACAGCGGGGTTAGCGCCTTGAATAAGAAGAACTGATGGTGCGTCTTCAGAGTTAAGCCAACGACCAACGTGATTCATGTTTACAACTGATCGTGCATCTTGTATTTCTGGCAACAAAGCATCAATTCGTGCGGACGATACTCGCGACGTGGACCCGAGAATTCCACTACCTTCAACTCCGAAATGCCCAGCAACTGCCCACATTGAAAAAATTGCGAGCATGCTGCTGCCGCCGTTGACATTACGTTCAACTCCCCACCCCATGCGCAACATGGCGGGCGCGGACGTACTAATGAGATCTACACATTCTTGGAATACCGAGACATCAATACCGCATTCATCTGCAGCGTCATCAAGAGTCCATTCCCGACACACTGCAAGAAACTCCTCAGAGCCACTGACATGATCACGAATAAATGTTGAATTCAGTTTTCCTCTGCGTTCTAGTTCCGCTGCAATTGCCATCGCGAACACAGCATCAGTACCTGGCAGCAACGGCACGTGCAGATCAGCGCGATCTGCAATGCCAGTTACTCGAGGGTCAACAACTATGACTGTTCCCCCATTGGCCTTGCATTCATTAACCAGTGGTGGAAGATGCGAGTTCGATGCGGTGGAGTTTGCACCCCAAATGATGAGGAGCTTCGCTTTCGGAATCGATTGCGGATCAGCCGATGAAAGTCCGGGGAAAACTTGTTGCCACGCACGACTATATGTAAAGGCACAAATCGTGTGCTCAATCTCCGGAGCACCAAGGCGAGCAAATAGTTCCAACGTAGAGCCGTTGCCCTCCACAATTCCTGAGGACGAGTTATAGAGGTACGGCGCAATACTGTTGGCGCCACGAGCGGTGATGCCCTGTTTGATGCGCGAAGCAATGAGATCTAGCGCTTCATCCCATGATGCAGCACGGAATTCACCATCACCCTTCTTGCCGATACGAATAAGCGGAGTAGCAATACGTTCAGGTGAATAGATGCGCTTGGTGCTCATTTGCACTTTTCGGCAAATGAAACCGGCGGTAAACGGATTGACATCCCCGTCTTTGGCAGCGTCAATATCGGTAATCACACCATCGGTCACGGTGACGTCAAGCGTGCAGGCATCTGGGCAATCCAATGTGCAAGCGGTGCGAACGATGTGAGATTTCATTGCTCTTTTTGTTCCTCTAGATCTTCAAAACGGTTGATATTTCTCAGCGATGGGAAAGCAGCCCACCACACTCCGGCAACAGCCAGTGTGGCAATACCGCCACCAATAACAGTGGCAGGCGTGCCAACGAAACTGGATACTGCCCCTGACTCAAACGAACCCAGTTCGTTCGATGCACCAATGAAAACATTTTCTACTGCACTCACGCGTCCGCGTTTGTCATCTGGTGTCACAAGTGGAACTAGCGAACTACGAATAAACACACTGATCATGTCGGCAGCGAAAATAATCAGAAGAGCAATAAACGCAACAAGATACGATTTTGTTGTCCCAAGCACAATTGTGGCCACACCAAAGACTCCCACAGCAACCAAGAGCGTGCGACCGACATGTCGGCGGATTGGCCTAAACGCAAGGAAGACTGCCATCGTGGCTGCGCCTATTCCGCCCGCAGCACGCAACCACCCATAGGCGATATCGCCTACATTCAACTGCTCTTCAGCAATAACCGGAAGCAATGCAACAGCACCTCCGAATAAAACGGCAAAAAGATCTAAAGAGATTGCCGCCAAAAGCACAGGAGTTTTGCGGATGAACACCAGCCCTTCCACAGCATCACGAAGTGTTGGTCTCTCTAACGGCACAAGGGGCTTTTCAACTTTTGGTAACTGCACAAAAGACAAGAAGAACATGCCTCCCGAAATAAAAAACGCAGCTGCCCCGTAAGCAAATGCAGGGTGGACTGCATAAAGAAAACCACTAATTGCAGGTCCGAAGATTGCGGCGCCTGTCCATGTAGCGCTATAAAACGCGATCACTCGTGGCAGTCCGCCCTCTGGTGCGATCATGGCGGCAATTGGTCGCAGTGCGGGTGCCAAGAAAGCACGTGATGCACCAAAGAGAACGGCGATTGCAAAAATAGGACCAGCTGATGTGGGGTTAGTAAGCGCATACAGCATTAACAAGATGGAACTTGTGAACTCGCCGAATTGAGCCAACAATGAAACCCTTTTGCGATTCAGCCTGTCTGCAACTGTTCCAGTGACCAACACCAACAACGCCGCAGGCATGAATTCGGCCAGACCAAGCCAACCAATGTCTAATTCAGAGTCAGTGATGTCAAAGATGTGCTTACCCAACGCTGCCGCTTGCAGCATCACACCAGTCGTGAGAACAAAACTTGAAATGAGAAGTGGACGTACCCCCGGAGCAGACAATGCCACACGTGCTGGCATTACTCCAGGTTGATTTGTCATCGGGCGGTCCAACCGCCATCAACGATGACTGATTGACCTGTCATAAACGATGATGCATCACTGACCATAAACAAGAGCGCACCATCAAGTTCGTGTTCTGCCCCCATCCGCGGTATCGGCGAATTCTGCATCACGTATTTTTGCGAACTGTCATCAGTATCCATTCCTGCAGTCATTTCACTGACAAACCATCCGGGGCATAGCGAGTTCACACGCACCCCTTTTCGGGCCCACTGAACAGCAATTTCTCGCGACAGTGCAATAACTGCACCCTTGCTAGCGGCATAGTTCGCTTGCTTAATTGGTGTACCAGCAATCATTCCCAAAATAGATGCCACGTTCACGATGACACCGCTTCTGTTGGCGACCATGTTTTCCCCGGCAAGTTTGCACAGATGCCAAATCGCAGTGGTGTTCACTTCCATTGTTTCTTCAAACATGTCGAGCGTTTCAGATTCAATTGCAATCTTGTGAGTGATGCCGGCGTTGTTCACCAAGATGTCGACTCGGCCACACTTTGAGATGACTTCAGCAATCAATGCTTCGCGGTCACTGGCGCTTGCGACGTCGCATTTAATAGAAATCGAACCGGGAAGTTCCTTCGACAATGACTCCAAACGGTCAAGACGGCGAGCGGTTAACACCACTGTTGCGCCTGCTGCATGCAGGACACGGGCAAAACGTGCGCCAAGGCCTGACGATGCTCCGGTAACGATGGCAATCTTGCCATCCACACGGAATTGGGAGACGGGGTCAAAAGAAGAAGAATTCGCCATGCGCCGAGGCTATTGCCCCGCGGCTCATGTGTCAGCATGGAAAACATGAAGGTTCGCATTGGCTATGGATTAGGGGTTCGCACCGCCCT
>JBIILS010000120.1:0-3248 GCA_044232585.1 Ilumatobacteraceae bacterium | reverse complement strand
CAGCGGTGAATGAAATTGGACCAGAAGGGACTTTGTCTCCCGCTTCAACTGTCTGCCATTCATCATGAATGGTGGTTGCGCTCTTTCGACCAAGGTTGTCAAGCCAGTCGTAGCTGTACCAACCGGCACGACCAAAACCCATTTGACGAATCCATGGGAAAACATCCTGTGGGGGAGCACTCATAGTTATGGATCGTGTTGCAACAAGGGTTGCATCGGAACACAGATGGTCTCCGACAACAGAACTGTGAATTTCTTCAGGAGTTGCACCCCAAAATTGAAAAATCATGACTTTGTAGAGGGTAACAATGTTTTGCAGTTGCCTACAATATTGATAAGTCATAGGAGACTTCATGAGCGTGCCATTGTTTGTTGCCCAGGAAATTGGCCACACCTTGCTTGACGAAAACACGTGGATGCCCACAGTCACCATTGATGTGTCGCAATCTCCGGAAGTTGCAGATCTTGCCAGAGTGCATGCAGTAGAGGGAATCGGCGATGTCAGCACACATGCGATTCGCCAAGATGACACTGTGTTAGTAGGTGTGCAATTAACAAGTCCTGTGCAGGCAACATTTGCGGTGGCCTTTAGTTACTCAATGCACCAGGAATTTCTCAATGAAGTGGCAGATGCCGGCTCACTAGTTTTCGCTACAACCGCCACAGAATCGGCTCATGAAGATCGGCCGTTGTGGCTAAGCGTTGATATTGATGGAACTGCCTTACGCCAAACCTTGCAGATGGACGTGAACTGACGGAGCACCGCTTGCGCAGAAACCCGATTGTCTATTGCGAGGCGTAAGCAAAAGCGAGCGACGTGGCGATTGCTAACCATATTTGGTAGGGCACGAACGCAAACCCGAGAGCGGGAGACGCGCGAAACGCGATGACGAGAAGCGGGATCGTAAACAATGTCGCCAGCACAAGTGCAAAGGCTGATGCGAGAAGCGAGTGTGGAACGTAAAACAAATGTGCCCACGAGAGCGCGGCCACTACACTCAATGTGAGCGATGACAACCAAACAAGTTGGTTAGTACTTGATAAACGACTGGCCACGAGCCATGTTGCAATAATGAGCATCGCAAAGTTGTACGGCCAAATTATGCCGAACACAAAACTGGGTGGCTGCCACGCCGGGCGAGGAAGTGATTGATACCACCCCGCATCTGTTGCGACCCAGCGACCAGAGACAATTGCATAGACCGCAACAATGGCTGACCCGAGAATTCCTACGACATAGCGACTCATACCCAAGTATGGCACTTTCAGTTAACTACAGCGCGAAAAGCTACGAGGTGTACACCGCATTTTGGAAGTCAAAGAAATGGCCAGATGTTCCTGCGTCAAAGAACGGAAGCACTTGGCTCAGGTAGCAACCTGCGATGCCGGTTGTCTTGTCGATCCAGAAGTAACTGTTGAACGCACCCGCCCAAGTGAGTGCACCAGCAGGACAACCGTTAGGTAGTGGTTCTTCGTTGATTAAGAACGACAAGCCCCACGTCTTGGGAATGCCTGGGTAAAAGTCTGCATCACTGAAAAATGCAGGGTTCGCTGACTTCAATCCGGTCACCCGAATATCACCCATATTGTTTGTGGCCATTTGAGCAACAGTTTCAGCACCGAGTACTCGATTGCCTTCGAACTCTCCATCATTGAGAATCATGCGCATGAATCGGGTGTAGTCGCTCATTGTTGAGAACAATCCACCGCCACCACTTTCGAACTCATGATTCTCCGCTAGTGGCATTTGAAATGACATGAAAGAAGAATCTGGTGTGCGGAGGTGCAAAGCTGCTTTTCGCTCCAACATGTTTGGAGTACAGGTGAATCCAGTGTCATTCATTCCCAAAGGCTCAAAGAGATGCTCGGCGAAGTAATCACCAAGTTTTGATTTTGTAACACGCTCGAGAATAATTCCAGCCCAATCAATGCCGATTCCGTAAAGCCATTTCGCGCCTGGGTCAAACATAAGGGGAGTGTTGAGAGATGCAACACGGCCTGTGGACATTCGCGGCGCATCTGTTGCTTGAAACCACTTGTCAAGGCTTGGGTCCGTGAAGTCATATGCATAGCCAGAAGTGTGCGTTAACAGATTGCGAAGCGTGACCTGTGAACGAGCATCACGCAAGATTGGCTGACCGGCATCATCGAAACCTTCAAGTACTTGTGGAGATGCAAGCTCTGCGCAATATGTTTCTGCCGGAGCATCTAGATCAAGACGACCCTGCTCAACCAATTGCATCACCGCTGCGCCGGTTATCGCCTTCGTCATTGAAGCTATGGCGCCCACAGTGTCAGTAGTCATGACGTCACCAGTACCGATTGTTCGTTCACCGGCTGAACCGAGGTAGGTCACTCCATTTTTGTCTACCAACGCAGCAACCACTCCGGGCACGTGGCCATTCTTCACACCTGCAGCAAGCAGATCATCAAGTCTTTGTTTCATGTTCATGACTACCTCTTATATGTGACGTCAGTATCAAATGGCAGACTACTCCCAATCAATAGGACGAATTTTTGGGGTAGGGGAATAGGGCTCATTTCAAGGCTGGATTGTGAGTTTGACCTACCGTAGGACAAGGAGAAAATGATGAATTTAGATTTCAATAAAGTATTTCCAACGGACCCTTCAATTTTCGAAGGTTCTCAATTCGTTCGGATAATCGCAGCGCTGCTTTTATTCGTGGTGGTAGTGCGAAGTTGTATCCACTTGTTTGCAGCTGATGGCGGAGCTGAGCGCATCGCAGGCATAGACACTTCTGTTGAAGGTGGAAAGAACATCATTGCGATGTTTCATCAATGGGGAGCTATTCAGCTAATTCTTGGCGCACTTCTTATAGTGCTGTTCTTTCGCTATCCAGGCTTTACACCCTTGATCGTGCTCACCCTCGCGTTCGACCCAGTAACACGTTTTGTCGCCAGCCGAGTCTTGAGTGTGACCTCCACAAGAACTCCTCCCGGCGCAAAGTTAAACGCTCCCGCATTCGTAGTTCTCGCGCTTTTGTTCATCGCCTCTTTAATGAAATAGCCAAGTCATAGGGTAATCATTGAGGTTGCGGCTTGGCTGTCAGCAAACGTTTTGAACGGGAATTCTCGTTTTTCGGGTCAGAGAATTGTCTAAGCCTCAGGTGATTGATGTTGTGGTCGCTGTCCAGCCCTCTGGCATGAGGGGAGCAAGAAATGACTCTGAAGAGATTGATCCTTTTGCTTGACCGGCTTTCCAGATGTCGTACTTGTTATCTGAATAC
>JBIILS010000039.1:0-10743 GCA_044232585.1 Ilumatobacteraceae bacterium | reverse complement strand
GACACATCGCGCATAGTTAAAAAGTCAGCCCATGTCATTTGCCATGCTTCATCTATAAAGAGGACGTCGTATTCGTCAACAATCTCGACCAGCCCCAACTTTGCAACGGTGCCGATGATGATTGATGGACCATCCGGCAATAAATCTTTCTTGAAGATGATTTGCACATTGTCCGGTAGATCGCTGGGACGCTCGTACGTCTCGCTGGAGAAGCGAACAATCTGTTCTTCGGGGAAGCGAGCACAGAAGCGGTCACATAGGTCATCAACTTGGTTATTGGTCTGCGCAGCAATTGCAATGCGCTTGCCATCTGCAATTGCACCATCAAGTGCTTCTAGCAAGTTGTATGACTTTCCAGAACCGGGTGGGGCTTTCACCACTGCAATGCGGCCAGTACCGCGAATGAACTTTTGTAGTTCCTTATATATAGGCGTGCTCATTGGTCATCCCCACTAGCGAGAACAGGGCCGTCATCGTCAAGAGCGGCGTGTCTGCGTGGCCGAGCAACAATGAGGTCAGTGATGTCAGACCCTGAAGTCTTTTTGCGGTGCGTCATAGTGGCGCGACGCTCATCAATGCCGTAGGGCATTTCGTCAATCAGAACAAGCTCTTTTCCGCGCCATTCCTTGCTGGTGGGTGCCATGCCGAGCGCACCCGCTTTTGGTTTTGCGTTCTTCCACGTTGGCTTCAACATCATGGTGTGCGAATCAAAATCAATCTCATGCACTTCAAGAACAATGAGCGGTGTTCCAGCGATGACAAGTTTGTCCCCGTGCTTCAACGTGGGAAGATCTGGGTATGAAAAACTTACTTTCCACATCGGTGCGTCTGTAGCGACAGAAGTAATGGTGCAAATGACACCATGACCTGATGCAAGTTCTTCACGTTGTAGTTCTTGGTCACCGTGTACCAAGAAATGACGGGCCTTCTGGTCCTGTGCTGCCCGTAGTTGATATGCAAAGCCTGCAGACCGTGCCCCGTAATCGGTGAATACGTTTGGCCAGAACGCGTCTACTTCTGCAAGTTCGTTGAGTGCCTTCTCGCCCCAACTCCGAAAAAAACTTTTTGCAGTGTCCACACGAAGTGACTCGACACCTGCGTTTACCGAACGCGAATCACTGCGTACAGTTTCGGCGGCTTCACGCGCGAGATGCCAACGCATAGTGAGCTCATCTGTAAGAGAAGCGTGAACACCATCACTCGCCTCATTCATGGAAGAGGCGTCCCCCTCATTGCGGGCGTCTCCCCATGCAGAGACCAATGGTTGAAGAACAGTGCGTTCTACATGGGGGTCAAGCACTGTTGACACAGAAAGTTTCTCAGCAGCATGTGCAGCTTCCATTCGCGCTTCACGAGTTGTACCGCCGTTTAACCAACCCAACAAATAACCAAGGTGAGCTTGACGAACTGGAGTAGCGGGGAATATGTAACTCTTGCGCAGGGCATCAGTGGCAGCAACAATTGTTTGCTGTCCTGGTCGTTGCGACTCAATGAACAAACAATTGGCAAGGTTGCCGAGGGCATTCAGTACAGCAATGTCTGGCCTATCCCACGTAGAACGCGCGTATGCAGCAGCGATGAAATGGAGCATTTCAATGTGTGATGTTCCGGGTAGCCACACCTGGCGAAGTGGTTGTGTGGAATAAGCAGCAGGGCCATCCTCGGAATACGACGGATGACGAAAATGGCCAAGAATTGCTGGTGCAAATGCAGCCATCATGTCTGCCACTAGTTGACGGTTACGACCTTCGGGAACCGTGAGAACAGTAGGGCCGTCGGCGATGGTTCCGTATGCAACACCCCACGGACGAGACTCGCCACCCATGCGCAAGAACGAAACAATGAAGAGATCTTCGTCGTCTGCCACATGCATGTTGATGACATTGCCGCGCGCCAGTGGTTCACCAATGGCCCACGCATTCAAGCGCCGAACAGTTTCTAACGATGCGCTCATGGCAGCGCCGGCAATTGTGACTGAAGGCGAGAGAGTAAATCTTTTTCTGAAGCAGTTGCTGGTTTTTGACCATTCATCAGATCTTCAGCACGTTGCAATGAAATGCCATTAAGAAATCGTGCAACGTCGTCACCCAGCACCACGCCTTCGCTGTTCGCGAGAGCTTTCTTGTAACAGGCATCTGCGCGTTCACAAAACGAGATACATGAATCTTGAAAATGAGTTGGGGCATTCAGCACAAGTTCTAGAAGGTCAGCATCTTCAGCGTCATCGGCATCGCCGTATGAACCATCAAGCATGATTGCGGATTCTTCCATCAATTCGAATCCACGACGAGCGCGTTCTAACTGATACCGCAAGTCTTCACCGCTACGAACACTTGGCTGATTAGAACCGGGGTGAGTGAGAATGAGAAAGCCCTGCATCGAGACTGACACTGCGTCTGCAAGACCAAGATCTTCCAGCGTTATCTCTAAAGCGTGGATGTACAAACCCATTTGCGCACGAGCAGTTGCCAGGTCACTTCTATGGGTGTGCCCACCTTGGTCTGCATACGTCTTGATTTCGCCAACAGCAATGACTGGCTTGCCATCAACTGTTTGCACAGACAACACATCAATAATCAGAGTTGCCTCCGGCAACATGACACCACGCGGAATACGCACAGTGAGACTAGAAACTGCACCATTGAAAGCGTTGCCGTCTGCAAGCGACTGTAGAAATGCATGACCCGCTTCTGTGGCTGCATCAAGGCTTGTTAATGGCCCTCCATTAGAGGTAGTTCGATGATCAGCAAAGTCTGTGCTGGTGGAGGAAATGACTTCGGCCCCACGCAAAGCTTCCAACAATATGGGCGCACCGTTGTTAATGAGGCTTGCTTCAAAGGCATTGCCACGCTCGAGAGCAAAGACAGATTGAGCATCTCGAGGCGCATTGGGGTTCTCACGCCTGGCCGCAGCGCCCATTTTCACGTTGTGAACAGCAGAAGTGACATTCGAGTGGCATTCAGGATTACGTGCCCATTGTTCAAACCTGCGGCGGGTTTCGCGGCGTGCACGTTCTCTCTTGCTATCTGCCACTAGACCTCCTGGGACTTTCAAACACTACTAAAGGGGTGTTGTAAGGAGTTTCTCGGCATGATGCCTTTTCCGTTCACCTAGGGCTTGGGATGTGCTGCGAAAAACTCCCATATTTTGGTCGCAAAAGTAGACCTAAGCGTCGGAATGTGAGCACCATTCTCCATTGTCCAAAGCTCTACCTCTGAAGAATTCTGACAGTTGGTCCATGCAGTAACTGCTGTCTCATCTCCGGCAATGTTGGGCTCTAGGTCGAGCTTTGTAGAACGGGTAACGGCGTTTTGTGTGCATTGATTAAAAGTTGCCCATTGACTTGCAGAAGCAACCGCGCCTGGGTACGAGGTTCCAAAAATCTGGCCACCTTCATAAAGAATCGTCTCATCTTTTGTTCCATGCACTTGAAGAACGCTGACAGAACTTTTGGCTCCGCAATCCGTTGCCTTGAAAAAGGACGCGCCAGCAAGACTGGCGATGGCCGCAATGCGATCAGGATGTCTACATGCCATTCGATACGACATGAAACCACCATTGGAGTGACCGACAAAATAGATGCGTTTGGCATCTATGGAGTAGTTAGATTCCATTTCTTTAAGAACTGAAAGCAAGTACGCCTCGTCAGCTACAGCAGATAAAAAATCACAGCATGCATCTGTCGCATTCCAGAATCGTCTCCCACTTGAATCAAGAGTGCCGTCTGGGTACACCAATATGAATTTGTTCGTTTCTGCAACAGATTCAAACTTCATGTAGCTCTCTTGCATTGCTCCAGTTGCGCCGTAACCATGCAAAAGTACAACCAGTGGGAGGCTCGTCCCTCTTGAATAGGAAGAGGGAATGAACTTGCTGTAGGCCCTTGCTGTTGAAACAATTGTTGTTGACGTAGCTGTTGGCTGTGTGGTTGATGGCGCGACTGACCATCGAGCCGAACCAACGGTGTAGCGGACCGGAGAACTAGATCTGCCGCTTCCATTTTTGTTTCGTGATACTGCACGGATGGTTACTTGAGCCCTGGTTGGCATTCCAGTAATCGTGCAAGATTGTTTGCCGCTCAGTATTTTGCAACTCTTATTGTTGGCAGTGACGAGCGTAGAAAGTATTGGCAATTTGCTGGTTCCCTTATTGATGGAAACACTGATTCGTAGGTCATGAGTTTTACTGCTCTTTTTCACAGACTCGACGGCTGTAATCCTTGGCGCCGATGGAGTTGGTAATGGCGCAGCCTGTGAATAAGAGTTATTGCTGAATACCGAGGCGCCGAGAGCAAGAACTGCTGTACCAATAAGTGAGAAAGTTCTTTTGTTCATTATTGAACTTTTCTACTACAACGCTGGCTGCAATAGAGCACTTTCTCCCAGTCTCGAGCCCATTTCTTTCTCCACTCAAAAGGCTTTCCACATGTCACACAGATCCGTGGCGCAAATCCATTCTTTATCTGTGCCTCGCGACTCATATTCAGAACACTATTCGCAGATTGCTCCACACCGAATACCATAGGTTCGTGAACAAGAGCACAGTCTGGGTCTTCGGAGACCAACTGAATCAGCAAATCGGTGCACTCCGCGATGCTCAGCCCAAAACTCATCGCATCTTGATGATCGAATCCCATTCAAAAATTGCATCCCGCCGCTGGCACGTTCAGCGAGCTCACTTCATCATCACCTCCATGAGGCGCTTCGCAGCCGAACTTCGTGACGCAGGTTTTGAAGTCGACTATCGCTTTGCGGAATCGATGCACCAAGGTGAGCAACAACACATTGATGAATTCACACCTTCAAAAGTCATAGTGACGGAGCCAAACAGTTTTTCTGCTCGCACACTTGTCTCAAAGTTAGGCATTGAGTCAGTGCAGTCGAATCAGTTTCTGTGTCATCCAGATGTCTACAAGGATTTCCTCAAGGGTCGCAAGGCTCTGAAGATGGAAGATTTCTATCGCTTCCAACGCAAGAGACTGAATGTGTTGATGGACGGCGATAATCCTGTCGGAGAACGCTGGAACTTTGATGAAGAGAATCGTTCTGGTCCGCCCAAGAAAGACCAAGATCGATGGCCAAAACCCGAAGTGACTGCGCTAGATGAACTTGATGCAGAAGTTCTCAAAGGCGTTTCACAATTCAGTTGGGGAGTAGAGCCAACAGGTCAATGGGCCACCACACGCGCTGGTGCACTACAACGCATGAATTACTTCATGCAAAGCATTCTGCCGATGTTTGGTGAACATGAAGATGCGATGCTTGCATCGAATTGGCACTTGGCACATTCCTTGCTCTCTCCATATCTCAACCTCGGTCTGTTATTACCTGAAGAAGTCGTGGCTGCAGCGAGTAAGGAATTTGCCGCTGGACGTGTGCCAATTAGTAGTGCTGAAGGATTCATTCGCCAGATCATCGGTTGGCGTGAATTTATTTGGAATTGCTACTGGCAATGGATGCCTGAATATGCACAGATGAATTCACTCGAAGCAACACGTGATCTACCGCAACTCTTTACCAACCCCAATAAAACCTCCATGGCTTGCATGAAGTCAGTTCTTCAGGGTGTGAATGAACGTTCGTACTCTCATCACATCGAACGCTTAATGATTCTCGGAAACTTCTCACTGATTGCGGGAATTAACCCTCAACAGTTAACGCATTGGATGTGGAACAGTTACATAGATGCAGCCGAGTGGGTAATGGTGCCGAATGTTATTGGTATGTCTCAATATGCAGATGGCGGCATGTTGTCTACAAAGCCCTACGCAAGCGGCGGCGCATACGTAGATCGTATGAGCGACCATTGCAAAGGTTGCGCATATGACCGCAAGAAACGTGTCGGCGAAGATGCCTGTCCATTCACAGTTTTGTATTGGGACTTCTTCCTTCGTCACGAAGACCGCTTCGTTCGAAACCCCCGCGTAGCCCGTCAAGTCCGTGCAGCCCAGCAACTTGCTGATCGGGACGACCTACAAACGACAGCAGTATCTATCTTTTCTCGCCTCGACCGCGGCGAGCTCTAAGCCACTACAACTGAGCCTGATTGACATCTGGCCTGCAATGGGTCACAAAATGAATTTCAAAGCTGACTGGTAAATCTTTCTTTCCTTTCATATGTTGTCCGTCCACACATCACTCGCGACGGCAGTTGTCGTTTATATCTTGAGGGAGAAATCGATGTCAGAAGCATCCAGCAATTTTGGAGCCCCAGGCATTGCCGAGCGGTTATCGGTTCTCCGAACGCCGCAACCAGGTACGCCTCCACTAAAAACAAACACACCGAAACGCATGCGACTTGAAGTACTCATTGGGGTAGTCGTTGTTTTGGCCGGAATAACAATGGCCCTTTTTCTCAGTGGTGGTGGCAGTTCATCTCCTGCAATCGGTGGGGAGCCTGCGACAAGTTCTCCCCAAATTGACGCGCAGGATTCTCGGCTAATGGCAGGGGAAGCCTTTATTGCAATTGCAGTGGATCCCGGCAACTTCCCACCGTCGTTATTGGTCGGTGACACAGTACGAGTTGTTGTAACGCCCAGCAATGACGGCAACGGAAGTGTTCGCAGTTTGAAGGAATTAACAGTTGTGCAGTCGGTGACGCCGCCTGCTGATATGGGAACTCAGTTTGTTGTGACCGTACGTGCGCCAGAAAGCCTTGCTACTGCCGTTGCAGCTTCTGGGGCAATTCATCTGTCAATTGTTAAGGGAGACAGCTAATGAACAGCCCTTCACCAACCATTTCTGAAGTTGCCAGGGCAATTGCAACTGCGTTGGCAGACGATCGAGTGCGACGCCACAACGAGGATCAGTTGCCTCCATCAGTTGACGAAGAACGACATATGGCGCGATTAACTGCTGCAGGAGTCTTAGCGCGGGCCCGTCCTCTAGATGCTTGGGGATTTGATGCGATACCCGATCCCGATGATCGACGAGTTATCGACGAAGCAATCGCTCAAGTTTTAGGACTTGGCCGATTGGAACCACTTCTTGAAGATGACGATATTTCCGACATTCATATTCGTGGCAACTTTCCGGTGTGGGTAAAAACTCGAAATGGTGAGCGACGTGAACATCCACCGATTGTTCAAACCGATGCAGAATTAGTTGATCTCATTCGTCGCATAGCTTCACGAATGGGACATAGAGAACAACGTTTTGATCCTGCTCATCCTGAACTCAACTTGCAGTTACCTGATGGCTCGCGACTATTCGCAGCTATGGAAATATCGGCTCATCCAACACTTGTCATTAGGCGACATCGCTTTGAGTTCTCAGCAATTCCTCAACTTGTCGAGCGCCAGATGATGGAACCAGAAGTTGGGAGTTTTCTTGCTGCTGCTGTTCGCAGCAGGAAAAACATAATTGTCGCTGGTGGAACTGGGTCAGGTAAGACCACTTTGCTTCGTGCTCTTATCAATGAAGTTGGACCTCTGGAACGGATAGTCACAATTGAAGATGCTTATGAATTAGGGATAGATCATTTTCAGAATGCCCACCCCGACCATGATGCTTTGCAAGCACGCACAGCAAATATTGAGGGTCAAGGAGAAATCACTATGGCTGATCTAACACGTATGGCTTTACGAATGGACCCAGATCGTGTGATTGTGGGGGAAGTACGAGGCGGGGAAGCGTTTCCAATGTTGTTGGCCATGAGCCAAGGGAACAATGGGTCAATGTGTACTTTGCACGCCGACAGTGCTCGATCTGTGTTTCCGAAACTGTTGGCGTATGTATCTATGGCTTCGACCGGAGTACCAACTGAGACTGTCAACCTTCTCATTGCAAGCGCAATCCACTTTGTAGTGCATGTGGAAGTCAGAGACAATGTTCGCCGAATAACTTCAATCCACGAAGTAGTTGACGCAGATGGAACTGCAATTGTCTCTAATGAGGTGTATTCAATAAATAGCACTACGCCGCAATTTGTGGCGTTGCGTGGGGCTACTGCCACACAATTGGAGAGGCATGGCTTCCCACGGGCGCGGGAATTGTCATGGAGCTAATTCTTTGGATCATTTGTGGTTTGGTTGTTGCTGGTGGTGCACTGACAGCAGTGCGTGGATCAGGAGGCGTATCAGCAGTTAGTGATGCATTGCGCGACCACTCTGTGCGGAGGCGCCAGGCAGACGACCAACGAGCGTTAGTGGAAGCTGTCGCTACGTGGACAGAAAACTTGCGAGACACTATTTCTGCATCGTCAGGTCTTGAGCAAGCAATCATTGCAACGGAGCTTCATTCTCCTCGTGCCATCTCTGTGCCTGTTCGTCGACTTGTTGCGTCACTTAGGTACGGATCATTGGAAGATGGCTTGCGACGCTTTGCAGATGATGTTGCACATCCCACATGCGACTTTGTGGTTGCAGCACTCATTACGACTGCGCAACACCAAACAAGGGACCTTGGACAGTTACTTGGCCACTTAAGTGACTGCGCGCGATCAGAATGTCATTTGTATTTACGAATTTGGGTTTCGCGAGCTCGGTCACGATCAGCAGTACGAATCATTACCGGAACAGTTGGAACCTTCATTGCAGGCCTGGTTGTGTTCAATCGTCCGTACCTTGCACCATTCGCTTCAGCAGAGGGCATTGTTGTTGCCTTCTGTATTTCGTTGTCATTCGGGTTCGCTATTTGGTGGTTACAACGAATTGCTCAAATTCGAACTCCGGCGAGGTTCCTAACGGGCCGCAATGCAGTGGCCACATCATGAAGGGCTTATTGCCAGAAGTGGCTGATTTGGAACTACTGGGCATCACCGAAGTTGATTTTGTTCGCCGGCTAATTCAACGAACAATATTCGCAACTGTGTGCGGCTTATTGTCAACCATCCTGTGGATCTCTTTTTGGGATAAGCCACCATTCATTGTCGTAATACTTTTGTGCATTGCGGTTCCGTACATTTCATGGCAAGTACCAGTAAAGCAAGTTGCCACTGCGAGCCGAATGCGTCGTTCAGACATGGACCTTGCGGTTGCTGTCTATTTAGATCTTGTGAATGTTCTATTGGCCGGAGGTGCAGGAGTCGAAACAGCAATGCTGGCTGCAGCAGGTGCTGGCGACGGATTCAGCTTTGAACAAATACGTCTTGCGTTAGTACGTGCCCAAAGTTCTCGTGGGTCGTATTGGGATTCGCTAAGGGAACTAGGCGAGCGCACTGGAGTTGAATCTCTCGAGGACGTCGCTCACAGTGTGCAATTAGCCGGAGAACATGGTGCGCGTATTCGGCAGTCCCTAGCCGCAAAGGCAACTGCTTTACGCAGCAAAAATCTGGCGCGCATAGAGCATGAAGCTGAACAGCGCACTGAACACATGGGTTTACCAATTGTGCTTCTGTTTCTCGGTTTCATCTTGCTCGTCGGCTATCCGGCATTTGTCGGAACCTTGGGTGCGCTTTAGCGCACCCTCTAGATCTCAAAAATAAGGAGAAAAAACATGTCAATTTCACGACAGCTATATCAGTACTACCGCATTCGGTTTGATGCCTCTCACGAGCGAGACATCGAACGAGGAGAAGTGAGTGCAACAACTGTCGTTATGGCAGCGGCACTTATTGCCCTAGCCATCACCGTGGGCGGAATCATCAGTTCGCGTGTCCGCGACAAGGCAAATTCGCTCAACCTCGGATGATGCTGCCCTCCGAGGCGAGGCGTAACCGGGGCGAGACCAGTATCCAAGCGGTGCTTCTCGTCCCGGTGGTTCTCGGAATCTTTTTTCTTGGTGTTCACGCAACAGCACTAATCCATGGGGCCCACGTGGCGAATGCTGCAGCCATTCGTGGAGCACAGATTGCTGCATTTTCTAATAGCGAAGGAAACGATGTCGTGCGGGCAATGAATGAAATGGAACAAGTGGTTTCTGATCTGGGTTCTCATATGTATTCCGCCCCATCTTTGGAAATTGGAAGCAAGGCCGTACATGTCACAGTAAGCGTGGCAGTTCAATCAATTGTCCCATTTCTTCCAACAGCGGTAACTCGCTCTGCCACCGTTAGTCGCGAGCAGTTCCTCATGGAGCAAAACAGATGAAAGGGAACAATTCGCGCGGCTCGCTAACTGTGGAAGCTCTCCTTCTGGTTCCCGTATTGATGATGATGTTTCTTCTCATCGTTCATGTTGGACGATTAACTGATGCCTCTTTTCGAGTACATCGGGCGGCCGACGTCAGTGCACGAATCGCTTCTCAATCAAGTTCTAATTCGATGATTTCACGTGGCGTGACGGCCGCGCACAACGATCTTGTTGGAAGTGGATCTAAGTGTGAACGATCAAACGTAATTGTCACTAGAGGCCATATCGGGCGTATTCAAACGGTGACAACCTCCATTACCTGTGTCGTCTCTTCGTCGGGCCTTGGCCTTTTGTCTTTGCCTCAACGAACCGTGCGAGCAACATCCACCGAAGTAGTGGATTATTTCTCAGGCCGATGATGAACAGAAAGAATCAAGGATCACTTTCGGCTGTGATGGTTTGCCTCGTAATGGCGACTATGGCATTGACCGGTTTGGCATATGACGGAGGACGAGTTGTATCGGCATACATGGAAATGTCTGATACAGCACAGAATGCAGCCCGATTAGGAGGACAACAACTCGTTGGTATTCGTAGTGGGAATCCTCACATTGACGAGGACTTAGCTACCTCAGCAATGCGTGCATATTTAGTGGCTCGCGGACTCACGGGAAAATTCGATGTGCAGGGGACAAAGGCGACAGTTGAGGTTTTCAAAAAAGTGCCAATGCAGA
>JBIILS010000119.1:0-3280 GCA_044232585.1 Ilumatobacteraceae bacterium | reverse complement strand
TCGAAGGCGAAACATACCGCGGAGTAGTCAAAGTCAAAGTCGGACCAATTCAGGCACAGTTCAAAGGTCAGGCAAGTTTTATTGAGCGCGACGACGCTACCCACAAAGTAGTGCTCAAGGGCGAAGGCCGTGACACCACAGGCAAAGGAAACGCCGCAGCAGTTATTACCGCTGAGATGACTGCAGTCGATGCAAATAACACCGCTGTCACTGTCAACACAGATCTATCTGTCACCGGAAAAGTTGCACAGTTTGGTCGTGGAGCAATGGCAGACATCAGCGACAAATTGTTGGCGCAGTTTGTTGTCAACTTGAATGCTCTTATTGCAGAACAACCTGCAACAGCAGCGCCAGTTGCTACAGAAACAGCACCAACCGACGGTGTCCGCACCATCGAAAGCGCAGAAGTTGCACCACTCGACCTTCTCAGTGCAGCAGGAAGCCCAATTCTCAAGCGGGCCATCCCCGTTGTCGTTGTGGTTGTTGCTGTTCTTGTGTGGCTTGTCGTTCGCTAATTCATGCAACTACCCGGTGCTTCCCCTTCACCTGAAGATCTCGCCGCTGTCACTGCCCTAATTGGTCGCATTCCACAAGGCGATTTTCGCGTGGTTGTTCGCGCTACTGATGGTTCTCCCGTTGTTCTGATGAATGCCCCACTTTTGGAAGACGGCACACCCATGCCAACTCTGTACTGGCTTGTCGGCGGCACAGAGGTACATGCAGTCAGCACATTGGAAGCTGATGGCGGAGTGAACACCGTTGAAGCCATCATTGGTCTCGATGCAATTGACGCAATTCATGTTCGCTACCAAGAACGACGTGACGCAATGATTCCTGCCACGCATGAAGGGCCTCGCCCATCTGCCGGAGTTGGTGGCACGCGACGCGGCGTTAAATGTTTACACGCTCATTTTGCACATTGGCTTGCAGGTGGCGATGACTCTGTTGGCAAATGGGTGTCACAGCAACTCGACGAACGTGGCGTTACGTACGCGCAGCCGATATGACCGTAATGTTTGCAGCTATCGACGTAGGAACTAATTCTGCGAATCTTCTTGTCATTGATGAGCACGGCAAAGAACTCACACGTGTAATCACTTCAACACGACTCGGAGAAGGGCTTCACTCAACTGGAGAACTCTCAGTTGAAGCAATGACTCGAACCATTGAAGTCATTACGGCATACATAGCGACCGCACAATCACTTAGCGCAACCACAATTCAAATAGTCGGAACCGCCGCATGTCGGCGAGCACGCAATGCCACTGCCTTCTGCGATCTTTTACAAGCGAGAACGCAGTTACACCTTGAGGTGTTGTCGGAATCCGACGAAGCAGCCTTGACATTCTCTGGTGCGCTCATCGGTCTCCCCGTCCTCGACGCACCTACCTTGGTAGTTGATATCGGTGGAGGCAGCACCGAATACACAGTCGGAACACAATCAATTGATGTCTTTGCCAGCATCCCGTTCGGTGCAGTGACATCTACTGAGTCTCATATTTCCTCAGACCTGCCGCGCCCTGAAGATCTCACCAACCTCATTGGTGCAGTGTCTGATGAACTAGAAGACATCACTCGCGATCACCCCATTGTTGCCACCGCAATTCGCACAGTGGGAGTTGCGGGCACCATCGTCACCATTGCTGCAGTTGAATTAGGACTGCACGAATTTGACGATGCTGCACTGCACGGGATGACATTGTCTCGTGAGGCCGTTGAAGATGTATTTCGCACGGTAGCAACCGAGCCATTGGCGCTACGTGTGCAAAACCCAGGCCTTGGCCCAGACCGAGCAGACATTATTGTGGCTGGCTGTTGCATTCTCGTTGCCACTATGCGCCGCCTGCACCTCTCAGAGATAACCGTGTCGACCCGCGGACTTCTCGATGGGGTCGCCCACCGTGCCAGACTGAATTCATGACCGCGGTTCATCCAGCACGACCATCGAACGTCGGACTTCGCTTGTACGGCCGGCGCGTAGTGCTACGCCCGCTTGTTCCACAAGATTTCACCGGGTGGAGCGAAGTACGTCGCCGTAATGGCGAATGGCTAACGGTGTGGGAACCAATGCGAATGGTGCATCACCCAGACCCTGAACAAAACCGTGATGTGTTTGCAGCTCGGTGTGGGGCACGAGACCGTGAACGACTTGCCGGCTCACAGTACGCCTTCGGGATCTTTGTCGACGGCGCATTCGCTGGAGAAATCAATTTGAACAACGTTGTTCGTGGTGCATTTCAATCTGCCACCATCGGCTACTGGATTGATAAGTCGCGTGCCGGCCGTTCACTCATGGCTGAAGCGTTAGTTGTGGTCGCACAATACGCATTTGAGAATCTGCACTTACACCGACTTGAGATATGCATCATCCCGCGCAATAGCAACTCACGTCGCGTGATGGAGAAACTAGACATTCGCACCGAAGGTGTTGCTGAACGATTCCTTGAAATCAACGGCACATGGGAAGACCATGTGCGTTACGGAATCACCATTGAAGAGTGGAACGAACGCCGTGAAGACTTCCTTGAAGGTTGGATTACTCCTTAGAGTGGAGAATTGAACGCTTGTGCGCGCTGTCGACGAACAGTCTTTCGCCGCTTCCATTCTTTAGTTTTCCAGTGCTTCAACACGTGCTTACGGCTTTTTTCAATGCCAACAAGCGGATCATGATGATGAACTGGTTTCCATTCAGGTCCAGGCTCTTCCACATCTAGTGGTTCGAGACCGTGCCGCAATGCTTCTTCCGCTAAGTGAAGTTCGCTATGCACGCGGTGACGTTCATTGTGGGCATGTGCCCGCAATTCTTCACGCGGTGCAGGTGCACGATCCTGGTTGCGATTTCGATTACTCACCGCTGCCTCCTTAAGGAGTCCAAGAGGGAATCACTATGGTTCCCTGTTCGCAATGTACACCTCGTCGGACAGGTGAATTACCACTTTTGTCCCTATTTATCTACGGGAAAACTAATCAATGCGTAAGGTTCGGATAACAGGGTCTTGGCCAACAATGCCACGAAGCCCCACTCGGCATGTTCCCTTTCGTAGGGCCACCAAACGGAGCGGTTCTGCTTGCAAGCGACATATCTTTTTTGATGTTTGAGACACCGACCAGATAAGAGGCAGGTCGCTTGTCAGCGAAGCGAGCGCTTCAGGTTTCACAGACTGACCCACAAGTATTCTTCGAACAGGCATTGTGGTGATGCGAGACGTTGCTATTCCATCGCCAATTGCGTTAGTTGCCTTTACGACCACTTGATACTTGCTTCCAACTGCGAGCCCCG
>JBIILS010000118.1:0-3300 GCA_044232585.1 Ilumatobacteraceae bacterium | reverse complement strand
ACGGTTTCATTTTGAGCCATGCAGGAAGGGTAGTACCGTCAAATACATATGGCACACGAACAAGTTCTTGCAGATACAGAATTCTTTGCAAACGCACCAGCATCCATGCTTTCTCTCATCGCGGCATCAGGCAAAGTCAAGAATCTCGTCCGAGGCGACGTCCTCTTTGAATCCGGCGATGAGCCCGACAGCATCTATGTAGTCCTTTCCGGCCGCATCGCAATAGCTATCGGCAACAAACCACTTGATAATCGCGAAACCGTTATCGCACTCATGGATGAGGGCGACCTTTTCGGCGAAATGGGCATGCTCGACGCCAGCACCCGTTCTGCCGGAGCCCGCGCTCTTGAACCATCAACTGTTCTTGAACTTCCCTACTCAGCAGTCACTGAACAACTCAACTCATCAAGTGAATTGATGTGGAATGTTATTGGCATGCTTAGTCGTCGCCTTCGCGCAATGGACCAAGCATTGGCCGACAGCGTGTTCCTTGATGTCACCGGTCGCACAGCAAAACGTCTTCTTGAATTGTCAGACGGTAAAGATGATTTCACTTTGCCAGTGACGCAAGAAGAACTTGCCGGCATGGTTGGCGCATCGCGCGAACGTGTCAACAAAGCAATTGCAAGTTTCATCAAATTGCACTGGCTTGAACAGCGCGATCGTTCGTACCGAATTCTCGAACGCGCAAAACTCTCGCAACGCGCGCTGTAATCATTGCTTAGCGCAAAGCGCTGAGTAACCAATCTTTCGCGCGTGCAAAAGCATCAGCTGCGTCATCGGGCCTGTGCGCCGGGCGAGACGCATCATGCGCAAATGCATGTTCCGCATCCGGATACACCACAACTTGTACGCCTGTTGAACGCAACTGATCAATATCGACAATCGGTGTGTAGTGATCTTTCTCACCCACGATTGCAAGAACACTTTCTGCATATCCTGAAATCAACATGCCAAGCGGCTCACCCTGCGTCGGACTACGCCACGCTTCAGGCAGTGTGATCATTCCGTAAAAGCTGACAATGCGTGTAAACCGTTCATCGCGTGCAGCTTTGAAGCAATACATGCCACCCATACAGAAACCAATCAGACCGACTGTCTCTGTACCAAGCGCATCAGCTGCCTCTAATAGGTCGCTTAAATTCTTTGCGTCATCAAGCGCCGGCACCGCAGCAAAACGGGGGTCAATATCCGGACCAAGTTCTGCACCGGGAAATGGCTCAACTGCTACAACAGACATTCCCCACTCGCGCGAGAACCGCGCAACCAAGTCGTCATACAACGGGCGCAAGCCGAAAATATCTGGCGCAACCACAAGGCCCATCACAGGTGAATCATGATGAACGATCTCAGCAGAGGTGCCTGACGGAAGAGTGATGCGCATTCCTTAAGTATTGCCGAACGGGTGAGACCTCTGGTGAGCCCTCAGAGCCTTCATGGGGTGAAGGGTCTTTCGCACTGTCCCTGCATGACATTTGCAATACACCCCTATTACCAACAAACACAGACAGATTCAGACTCTGACCAGCCACTTCCGACCGCCCTCGTGTGGTCCACAGTTACCTCTGGCCCCGCCAGACAATTCATTGATGAGTGGGCACGCCTTACCCACCGCCCCAGCGTTCTGCGCCGGGTCAACGCGTGGGACTTCTTGCCCCGCCCTGTGGCAGACCTTGATGACTTATTAACTATCTGCGGTTTTGGCACTCCATATGACGACGAAGCCGGTGACCTCGTGCTATGGCACATGACGCGCCTGGCCTCGCACGATGATCTTGCAGCGCGAGTGTGTCTGCATCGCATCATGCCGGCTGTCATGTCGATTGCTCGTAGAAGAGGACGCATTACTCAGGGCGGAGTTGAAAACGCCATTGGTGACGCAATCTCAACAGCGTGGATGGTGATTCGTGAATTTCCATACGACCGCCGACATGTGAAGATCGCCGCCAATCTTGTGCGCGATGTTGAGTATTACGGATTTGTTCGTGACCAACGACTACGCAGAGTTTCTGAAACACAAGTCGGATTTGAATTACTTCAACAGATAGAGGAAGCAAAGATTGCAAAAACTGTTGACCAAGAACTTGATGATGTTCTGTCATATGCATCGGAAATGGGTGTGAGTTCACCGCAGATCGACCTATTGAGAACGATAGGTGAAGGAAGACACGCAGACGACATCGCTATAGATCAAGGTGTATCACCACGAACAGTTCGCAATCATAAATACACCGCCATCAAACGTGTGCAACATGTGCTTGCAAAGAACGAAATTACTAGCGGACGTTAGCGATATAGTTTCACGCGACGTAAACGCAAGCTATTTGTCACTACGAAAACAGATGACGATGCCATAGCAAGACCAGCCCACATGGGGTTCAACCTGCCAGAGGCAGCTAACGGAATTGCAGCCACGTTGTACGCAAAAGCCCAGAACACGTTGGTGCGAATAGTGCGAAGTGTCGCCCGTGACAAACGAATTGCGTCGGGAACTGATCGCAAGTCTCCGTTCACAATTGTGAGATCACTTGCCTGCATGGCAACGTCTGTTCCGCCACCCATTGCAATTCCAACATCTGCTTGCGTTAGTGCTGCTGCATCGTTCACGCCGTCGCCCACCATGGCAACTGCATAACCGCGTTCTTGCAAATCGCGAACCACAGCAACTTTGTCTTCTGGCATCACGCCGGCGTACAAATGATGTTCATCAGTTTCAATACCAACAGATTCAGCAATTGCACGGGCAGTCATTGCGTTGTCGCCTGTCAACAAGATTGGTGCCAGACCCATCAGACGCAACGAGGCAATTGCCTCGGCGCTAGTCGGTTTAGGCTGATCAGCCAATGAAATCACGGCCTTTGCTTGCCCACCCCAGGTCACGATGACCGCGGTATGGCCCAGTTCACGCGACGAAGTCAACGCATCACGAATGATTTTGGGCAGGATAACAAGGCGCTCGCGGAACATTTCTTCGCGACCAACCGTGATGATTGTTCCACCAATGCGACCTGTTGCACCAACGCCGGGCAATGACTCAAACTCATCAAGTGACGGCAACACACCAACTTCTTCTTCGGCAGAACGCACGATGGCACGCGCAATCGGGTGCTCGCTGCTCTTCTCAACAGCTCCGGCATTAAGTAACGCTTCCTTACGTGACACACCATCAACGCAGATCACATCGACCAACGTCATCACACCAGTAGTTACCGTGCCGGTCTTATCAAGCACCACCGTGTCAATGCGACGCGTGCTTTGCAGAACATCAATGCCTTTGATAACAATGCCCATTTGAGCAGC
>JBIILS010000037.1:0-10968 GCA_044232585.1 Ilumatobacteraceae bacterium | reverse complement strand
TATCGGCGCGTATCTTTCAACCAATGAAACTTTGAACTTCCGGCACGTGGGAAATACTGAATGGGAAAAAATGCAATCTTGTAACCGTTACCAAGGAACGACATGGTCAAAGTTGTTACACAAGAAAAGCCTTTTGGAAGTTCGTGAACGTATTGCATTGCAACATCACGACGAAATGCTCGTAGGCCAGAATTCAAATCTTTGATGTCCGTCTCTGAGAGATAGCTAGCCAATTTGCGAATAATCCACTTGGCTGGAGTACGCAAGAACTTCAACGTTCCCTCTTCAGACTGACGCCAACCAACGATGTGGTCATACCCGTCCATCGCTTCAACTAGTTCTGGTATCAAGTCATTCGGATACGTCATGTCAACGTCTGTCCACACAACAATCCGGCCACGCGCTGCTGTGGTACCAGTGCGACGGGCTGAACCACTGCCCTGGTTCTGGCGATGGCGAATCAGGGTGATGTCGGGAATAGTGGGAAGCTCTTTTTCAGAGCCATCACTTGAACCGTCATCAACAACAATTATCTCGAAACTGAAGCGTGACGCCGTGAGGGCAGCGCGTACTCGGTCGATCTCAGCACGCAAATGGCCTTTTTCGTTATAGACAGGCAGAACAACGCTGACGTCGCATTGGTCGGGGCTATAGGTCATTATTTGGCATCTCTCTCATTAGCACTGGGTCGTTCCGACCCTTTGAAACAGTACCCGTTGGAGCACCACCTCGTCTGCGACGATGGTCCATTCCCCATCAGATGGGGGCTTGTTCGGCATGCCATAGACACAGTTGTATTCAGCAGGGATCACGGCATCTGGGCCCGAAATATCAAAACGAACAATCTTGATGGGGTGCAATTTGTAGCGAAGGTAGTAGTACGACCTGTCGTTTCGAACACCCATGTCAAAACCGACCAATTGTGTTCCCGAATCTTGTACCTTCGCCAAAGTTTGACTCACTGCTACCAAATCATCGGTTCTGCTGAGAATGCTGCGCGAACCTGAATACATACAGCCTGCCGCCAGTGCCACCGTAAGCACTACAACCGCCCACGAACCATGCCGACGCGACACTGTCCATAACACCAATGCAGCCAATACAAAGACAGCACCGAAATTCAAAAGACTTGGAGATACCAAGTAACGCACGAGATCAGTACCGACGATGTTCGGGAACACGATGTCGTTGCGCAAGTATCCGCCTTTTACTCCGTCGCCTCCGTCTATCAATACATAGAGAAGTGACAAAGCACCCACGAACAACCCCGTCAACAACCACGCCCTTTGTGCAAGTACAAATGATTTCTCTAAACCTACGCACGCAACCACCAGAAGTGCTGGCACAAGAATTTCTACATAACGACCATAAATCAGATGATCTCCGCGATTGCCGTACAACAACTGCAGACCACCAGTGAAAATCACCAAAAGTGAGCTCACAACCAGAACAAGTAGTCCGAGGCGTTGCGGGTCAGCCGACACAGTACGTGCGCCGCCTTCAGAACGAACACGCCACACAGCAAACGCAACACCCACACCAATCAGTCCGCATGAGGTTGCAGTGAGGTACCACGTCTGGCCAGCCATGGTTCGCAACAGCGCTGGCCACACCGTGGGGTCAAACAGACGGCGAAGCAATCGACTCTCTTGGTCATACGAAGACTCATACAAAGACCGCTTCACAAATTGATTCAGTAGACGAGAACCCTGGTAACCGACTGCAGTAACAAAGATTGCCAACAGTGCCACGCGCCGAGACACAAGTCGCTGAATACCCCACCACAGAAACACTGCACCGATTACAGGAATAAGCAAGGTAAAACGGCCGTGCAGTGCGGGCATCAGACCCGTAAACAACCCGAGTCCGAGTATCTGAATTGAGGATCGATTCTTCGCAACTGTCATCACAAGTGAAATAAACACCAAGAAAGCCAGTCGTGACGCTGTCTCAGGCCACGCAAACATCGCAGTCACAATGGTTCCTGGCAATACGAATACAAGTGCCGCAACCACACGACCCATACGTTTCGAAGCACCAAAACCCTTGACCGCCAAACGGCCAGCAAACCATGCAGTTGCTATTGCCAACACAACATTGGCCAGTAGGGAAAAACGATATGCACCATGCAAGGAGCCAGTAACCAACGCACCAAGACCCGTAATGACTCCGTAACCGGCCGGATAAAAGCTGCCCGTCGGTATTGGGGCTTCTGTATGCCCAATCAGCACCTGACCATTCGACAAGAAACCCCATTCATCAGGGTGAACAGTTGGGCCCGCTTGACGCATAGCAACACTGACCATAAAAGCACCGCACACAACAGCAGCAAACAGAACTATTCGCGCTTGCAGAGACGATGGCTCACTGTTACGCATCGTGTGAAGCCTCTGGTCGAGCTGTTTTAATGCACCTAAGACCACATAGACAGCCTACTTAACTGAAGGCGGGCGGGACCGTTATCGCATTGAATGAGTCATAAGTACCTAATTGAGTACATTGAACTTGTGACTAAACAGCAACGAACCAAACAACTCGACTTTTTTGTATACGTGGATACTGTTGTTTTCACGATAAATCCTGATCGGTTGCTCGAACCAGAAGATCGTCTGGAAGTCCTCGTTATGAAACGGCCGGGTGGGGCCAGGGGCAAATGGGCCTTGCCCGGTGGTCTGGTCGATGACAACGAAAAGCTTGAACTCACTTCAATTCGTAAAGTAAAAGAAGAGACCGGTCTCACCCTGAAACCTCGCGACTTACACCAAGTCGGAACATTCGGGGACCCAAATAGAGATAACCGATTCCGAGCTATCGCAATTGCTTATATGGCACTAGTGCCCCACCCGTCTGAATTACGACCAATCAAGTATTCAGACGCCGCAAGCTTCGTTTCCTACAGATCTTTACGAGACAACAGGCTTTTAGAGTTCGACCACAGCAACATTATTTATGCGGCACGAAAAGTTGCAAGGGGCCTGTTGGAAGACACGAATGTTGCCCTCAGTTTCTGCAAACCAAAGTTCACCATGACTGAGTTACGAAAGGTGTACGAATCCTTCCTGCAATACAGAGTCGATCCTGCAAACTTCCGACGAAAAGTTGCTGCGACTACAGACTTCATCATCCCGCTGGAAGAATTCTCTGATTTTGGAAGTGCTCCAGGACGCCCAGCACAGATGTACCGAGCTGGTAAATCTGATCAACTCTCCACCCAGATTCGATTTAGACGAAGCGTGGACAAAGTCCGCCCTACTGGGACCTCGAAAAAGACCTGACACACCCCCGCCCTATTATTGTAGATACCACCTTAATGGTGGCTCTACATAAGGAGATCCAGTGTCAACCAATATCCCTAATACAACCCATATAGTCACCCTCATTGACAGATCCGGGTCTATGGCTCCCATCGCTAACGACGTCATCGGCGGATTCAACACATTCATTGACGAACAAATTCGCAACGGTGCAGATGCACGCATGTCAATTGTGCAGTTCGATTCTCAAGACCCACAGGATGTGACAATTTGGGGAGCTCCACTTCCCGAAATCACCCACTTGGATTCGGAGTCATTCGTCCCTCGTGGTAGCACACCTTTGCTAGATGCAACGGGGCTGCTTATTGGGCGCACCATGGTCGATCAAGCAGCACGCGTAGCTGCAGGATTACAAGCTGAGGACATCATCTTCGTCACAATTACCGATGGTGAAGAAAACCAAAGCCGAGAATTCAATCTGGCCCAGATTCGGGAACTGATCGAGAAGCGCACCGAAGAAGGCTGGGCATTCATTTACCTCTCAGCAGGAATTGACGCATATGCCGATGCGGCACAAATGGGCATTCACTCCGGCGATACACAGCAGTGGAAGCGAGATGGCAAAAACGCTCGTCTTGCATTCTCAAGCACGTCTGACGCGGTATCCAACATGCGCGAAAAGAAGCGTCGCAAGGAAGAGACCCTGCGAGGAACCGCGTTTGAAACCGGCAAGCACGCCGAGGAAGACGACCAGATCTAGGTCGGGTTAGGACGTGGCTTTGTTGGGTCTGGCTCTTTTGGCAGGCCCAACACTCGTTCACCGACAATGTTGCGCTGCACTTGTGCAGTTCCGCCCCAGATAGTTGAAGAACGATGCTGGAACATTGAACCGATCCAACGATCGACTTCGTACTTACCGTCTTTATCGTTTTCGATCAGCATGGAATCTGCACCGCGTGCATTGACCATGAACGTACTGAACTTCTGTGCGTACTCTGACCAGAACATCTTGTTGATTGATGCTGCAGGTCCTGGCTCTTTACGCGCAAGCACTTCGGACAACAACTTCAGGCCTTGGAAACGCATGATCTCTACGTGCGAGAAAGCCCATGCCAAGTTTTGGCGAACAACAGGGTCTGTGGTGAGACCTTTTTCTTTAAGTAGCTTGACGCCATCCCAGAACTGACGAGTGAATTCAACGTGTTGAGTCGTTGCGTTTCCACCGCGCTCGTTACCAAGCGTTGTCATAGTTACGCGCCAGCCGTTGTTCATGCCACCAATAATGTTTTTGATTGGTGCACGAGACTCGGTCATGAAAGTTTCGGTGAAGTGCGATGCGCCGTGTGGCTGCTGAATAGGGCGCAATTCAATGCCATTTGACTTCTTGTCTGGTGTGAACATAGGCAATAGAACATAAGAAATGCCCTGGTGTTTCGGACTGTCTGGATCTGTGCGGCACAAGCAGAACATCATGTTCGCTTCTGTTGCTCCAGAGGTCCATACCTTTTGGCCCGAGATAACAACTTCATCACCATCGATGATTCCGCGGGTCTTCAAGCTTGCAAGATCGGAACCAGCGTCAGGTTCTGAGAAGCCTTGACAGTAACGATGTGTGCCGTCGATGATTCGTGGCAAGAATTCTTTCTTCTGCTCGTCTGTTCCCCACACGATGATGGAAGGACCAACAAGCCACTCACCCATTCCGCGAGTAATGCGAGGAACATCAGCGCGTGAGAACTCTTCGTTCATCACGGCAACTTCGATACCAGTGAGACCACGACCGCCGTATTCCTTTGGCCATGACACACACATATAGCCAGCTTCGGTCAACTTCTTAACCCACTCTTTGCCAGCTGCAGTCATGTTGCCGCGCGCAAGAGACTCCGCCGACACGCCGACCAGTTCTTTCGGAACGTTGGTCTTCAACCATTCACGTAGTTCAGTACGAAAGGCCTGTGCAGCAGGTCCTAGGTCTAGTTCTAACGGCATGTATCCCCCAAAGGTGTTGAAAGACCAGTATCTCAGTTAGTCGAGTGCTGCCAAGAACTGGACAATGGCCTTGTTCACAGGCTCGGCGTGAGTCATGTTTGCCGCATGTGGTCCACCGTCAATCGGCACCAATGTGGTTGGGCCGGCAATACGGTCGCGCAGGACTTCGGCTTTTTCGATGGGGATAGCCATATCTGCTGTTCCGTGAACGATGAGGGCGGGGCAAGAGATTTCGCCCAGTCGTCCCGTTACGTCATCTCGGTGCATCAGGCAGTTAAAAGCCTTTGTGAATTGGTCGGGCACCATTGCGCCCCATTTGGCAAACCATTCATTCCATTCACCTGGTCCAAGGATCAGACTCGATATAACGTCCTGAACAGCAACGGCTCCGTGTTCAATCCATGCAGCGTGTAACTGGTTGTACGGTTCCACTGTTGCTGGGTCTTCTGTGCCGGCTTGTGTGTCAAGAAGAATCAGGGCCTTCACTCGTGATGGAGCTGTGAGAGCAACACGGAGCGACAAGAACCCACCTTGCGACATTCCACCAATAACTGCAGATTCGATTCCTAAGTGATCCATTAAGCCAAGAACATCGTTCGCTGAATCCCAATATGTGAATTCACCTGTAGCCACGGTGCCGCCAAAACCGCGTTCGTCCCAAGTGATGACGCGATACGTCGGCGTCAAAGCCGCCACTTGAGCATCAAACATTGTGTGGTCCATAAGGAAGCCATGACTAAGAATGACGACTGGGCCCTTGCCGCCTGAATCTTGGAAGGCGAGATCAATACCGTTGATGTGAGCTGTTTGCATATCAGAACCTTACTTCGGGATAACGGGCATGTCAGACGAGACGCGTGAACGCCACTTCGGGGCACGTTTTTCAAAGAATGCGCGCACTCCTTCACCTGAATCAGGAGCAGCAGTGAGACCTGGCAACAGCTTTCCTTCAGTCATGATCATGTGATCAACACTCGTATTCATTCCGTCCCACATCAGTTGCTTTGCAAGCGCAGCAGAAACGGGCGACACATTGACGGCGATATCGCGAGCCATTTCAGTTGCGACTGCGAGAACTTGATCGGCGGGAACTGCACGAGACGCAAGACCCATTTCGGCAGCTTCCGTACCCATGATGAGGCGACCAGTCAGTAACAAGTCTGCTGCTCGTGAAAAACCAATCACCCGCGGCAACAAAACATGAGACCCAAGCTCTGGCAAGATTCCGCGGCGCACCATTGCATATTGAATTTTTGCGGTCTCAGACACGATGCGAATATCACACAACATCGGGTACGTAATGCCGACACCAACCGCATGACCATTGATCGCAGCAATCACAGGTTTGCGAACTTTGTAGGGCATCAGACGAGGCCCTTCTTTAGCACTCGCACCGCCCGCCAGAAATCCGCTCTCTCCTGCGCTTAAGTCCGCTCCGGCGCAAAAAGCTTTACCTGCTCCTGTCAGCACGACTGCGCGTACGTCATCATCTGCATCGGCGGCTCCCATTGCTAACGACAATTCATCGCTTAATTGTGGAGTCCATGCATTCATTGCGTCAGGCCTGTTCAACGTGATTGTGGCAACACCATCACGAACCTCGTACATCACTGTTTCTAAATTCATCAGCCCCCCAGCAGATTCGTATTACCCCGAACCGTAGCCGCTATGACGAAGGGCCCGAATGTCAGAAGCTCTTAGCGTTGCGCCAAGTACTTCTCGACTGGCGCAAGATCAAAGGGAGACCCAGTCATAACAATCAAGTGGTCGGCGCCAGCATCCTCATAGGCAGCTGCGTCAACCAAATCTTTGGCGTTGATACCAACGGTGCGTTCAATCTCGCGTGGGTTGCGACCCAATTTCTCACACCACTGGTCAAGCACTTGCATCTTGTGGCGGAAGTTATCAACTGGTCCAAACGCGTTATGGGAATCGGCATATTGTGCGGTCAACTTCAACGTAACTTTCTCGCCACTTCCACCAATCATTAAGGGTATGTGGCCTTTCACGGGGCCAGGAGTCAACTTCGCCAGACGTTCCTTGATTACAGGAATACCTGCAGCAAGAAGTTTTAGGCGCTCGGGGGCTGTACCAAATTCGTATCCGTACTCGGTGTAGTCACGTTCGAACCAACCGGAACCAATGCCAAGAACAAAGCGACCATCCGAAATGTGGTCAATGGTGCGAGACATGTCGGCAAGCAACTGTGGATTGCGATACGTAAAACAGGTAACCAATGCACCGACAGTTGCGTGGCATGTATCAGCAGCCATGGCAGCAAGAAGCGTGTAGGCCTCGAAGTGCGGCGCCTCTGGATCTCCGTACAGCGGATAGAAATGATCCCAGACCCACAATGAATCAACACCCATTGCATCTGCTGCGCGCCATGATTCGCGCATTGCTTTAACTGTTGTTGCCTGAGGATGGAGTTGTACACCTATTTTCATAGGCGAATACTACGACCATTCCTTCTTCATCATGGGAACTATGGTCTCGAAATATTCTGCAAGTAAATCTTGATTCCATGGTGGACGAATCGCAATATTGACAAGTTCCGCACCCGCTTCAACAAAGGCCGCTATTTGCTCCATTGCATCTTCTGGTCTACCCAGCAATGAACCCGCAATAATTCGATCTGCTGCAGCACCCCATTGCGTACGCAACTGATCCTTCACAACACCTACGTCATCAGTACTAAGCCCAAAGGACAAATTGATGCTGCGCTCTACCGCTGATGGTTCACGATCTGCATCGGCACACCAGTTATCAAGAATGCCATTGAGTTCTTTGTACTGAGATGGGCTCGCGTATGCCGCGTTCCAGCCATTTGCATAGGCTCCCGCCATACGCAATGTCTGCTTTGGACCAAGCCCACCTATCCATAACGGCATGCGACCACGAATTCCTGGAACCATAGAAGCGTCTTGCAATTCAACTCCGGGAGTTGATTGAGTGACTCTCTCGCCTGCCTTCCACTTGTTGATTGCTTGTAACTGCCCTTCAAGGACTTTGAAGCGTTGCCCTTGCGAAGGAAAATCAATTCCAAAAGCAGTGGCCTCTTGGTCATGCCAACCGCTACCCATACCTAGTTCGAATCGGCCACCAGAAAGATGATCAACAGAAATCGCACCTTTCATCAACACGCCGATGTTGCGGTACTGCGAACAAAACACCAAGCAGCCAATACGCGCCCGATGTGTATCTACCGCCAAAGCTCCCAACATTGAGAACGCTTCGAAATGAGGTTGCGTACCACCAGCTGGGGGCGCTTCGTACAAATGGTCCCACAGCGAGATCCAGTCGGCACCGACTTCATCTAGCCACTTCCACAAAGTACGAAGTTCTTCAACTGTGGCGTTCTGTGCCCCCACGTGCACACCAAACTGAACCATCTGAGCCCCCTTCAGATACGACAAAGGCCCCCAAAAAAAGGGGGCCTACATCTTTGGAGCGGATGACGGGATTCGAACCCGCGACCCTCACCTTGGCAAGGTGATGCTCTACCACTGAGCCACATCCGCGTGGAACTACAGCATAGCGAGATTGACACGAGGTGCCACTTGCCCTACGTCTCGTGCACCACAAGCGTTTCAGCGCTCATCTTGCCCTGTAAACGCACAAGCGCCGTCAAGGACGCCATAACGATGACCCCGCCCAGTAACTGCAAAAAGGTAAGCGACTGTTGAAAGAAGAACCATGCCAGAATCGTGGAGATAACCGGACTGATGAGCCCGAGCATGCTCGCGAGAGACACATCAATGTGTCCTTGTGCCCATGTCATCATTCCGTGGCCGATTACACCTGGCCCTAATGCCATCCCGATGATGTACCACCAATCACTGGCACGCATTGCGCCGAGGTCATTGCTAGTAATTGCACCGTACGGCAAAACAATGACTGCGGCACACAAGAAAACAGCCGCGATGAAAGACCACGAGTGGATGCCCTCGTCTCGTCGTTTCTTCGACATGACAAAATAAATGGTCCAGATAACTACGTTAAGCACAGCAAGAAGGTCACCATCAAGATTCGCGCCACTCGTTGAAGCAGCTGCCATTACAACCACCAGTACGCCCACCATCGCACTAGTCGAATAAGCGAGTTTTCGCAACGTGATCTTTTCACCAAACAGCTTCGGCGCGACAAACAGAACCAAGACAGGTTGAAGCGTTCCAACCATTGTCGCATTTGCAATTGAAGTCATCTTCACGGTGGCAAAACCAGTGATGAACGACATTGCGAACATGAAACCAGGCAGGGCTGCTTTACGAATAACGTGCGTATTCAAGCTGCCGCCATTCATGTAGGCCATCAACACCATGATGGGTAGACCAAACAGCATTCGATAGAAAACAATGCTGGAAGTACCGACAGATAAAGCCTTGTTGAAGATGGGGCCAATACCCCACGCCGTCACCGCAAGAACTGCCGCAAGTACATGAATGTCTTCCCGATTACGAAAAGAACTTTTCGCCGAAGCGTCCGTTGCGGTCACTTCGACGGAGGATTCAAATCAATGCGCAGAGTCAGAATTCCATCTTCTAGCGACGCAACTGCATCACCAATGATTGCGAAATCACGAAAGTCAGTTTCTGAGTTAGCTATGAACAACTGACGTTCTTCACCAGCGATGGGCGGCAAAGGGCGCTTACGCACCGCTGTTGCCCTGTCGCGAAAACGCGTAATCATTTCGTTTGGATCAAATGCAGCCATGGCTTACTCCTTGTTTTTTTGTTGAATGAGAAGAGGGTCAATGATGGATGGCAGAACATCAACTGCATCATCATCATGTGGGTATGGATCATGGAATGGCTTTTCAGGTTCCGAGATCGGCTCGCGCATCAGTGTGGCTGGCGCAACGTGATGAATGATTGGTTCAGCACCGTCTGTTCGAACCCCATTGAGCATTTCGGTTCTCTTGGCCTGATCGGCTCGTGCGAAGGACCTGTCAGCCATGATTTCAAGAGGAGCCAACACAGCCGGGTCTTCGATTGCTGAACGCCAAAATGCCAGAGTTGCGACGAGTAGGACCAGGCCAAGTAGGACTAACCCTCCGCCGATCAGATTGACCGACAGTTTGGATGCAATAAGTAGCCCAATAGTCACGGTTGCCATTCTTTCACGCACCCACGCCGAAAGCGTGTCTCCCCTGCTAGGGAACCAATTATTCAGTGGCAGTGAGGAAATCAGAAATATGTCGGCCCACCGCCACTACTTCGATGAGGAAACCATCATGACCTTCAACACTTTGTATCTCTTTATGTGCGTTTCGGGGGTCTTTATTTGTCAAGAGCGACTGGATTAACTGCTGCTGATATGCGGGATACAAGATGTCTGAGTCGATACTGACAGTCAAGGTAGGCGCCTTGATTCGACTAAGGGCTGCATCTAGCCCGCCTCGGCCTCGACCAACGTCATGTAGATCCATAGCCTTGCCGATGTACAAATAACTGTTCGCATCAAATCGGCGAACCAAGCGATCTCCGTGGTGATCGAGATATCCCTCGACTTCAAAGCGAGAGAACAAATCAATGCCGTCAGAGTTGAAGTTCTGGTCTTTCAATTGACGACCAAACTTCTCGTTGAATTTTGAGTCAGTTCTGAAGGTGACTTGCGCAATCATGCGTGCAACCGAAAAACCATTCCATGGTCCGCCATCTGGGCCAGAGCTGTAATAGTCGCCGTTCTGGTACGCCGGGTCCATCAGTAACGCACGACGACCAAT
>JBIILS010000117.1:0-3380 GCA_044232585.1 Ilumatobacteraceae bacterium | reverse complement strand
ATTCCAGACCCAGCTGTATTGGCGCCAACACTGGCCTATTACGGCGCTACGTCTGATCTCGACGTGTATGTTCGCGCTCACTACGGCGCAATGGCGGCTAAGTCACGACAAGGCTCCGGCGAAGATGATTGGTCGTACTACAACAATGCGTACGTTCAGTTGGTTGGTGTGCCAGAACATAACCGCGAAGAAGCAACCTTTGTTTTGTCTCGAACTCGTCACGCCCACTTGTGGCGTGCGCCTCTTGCAGGTTCCGCCGAGACGCTTCGCGGGCTCAATGCTGCAGGAGTTCCCATTGGAATCGTTAGTAACGCAAGTGGACAGATTGAAGAAATTCTTGGTCGCAGCGGCATTTGTCAAGTGGGTGATGGCCCGTTAGCAAGTGTTCGGTGCATTGTCGACAGCCACGTTGTTGGGGTAGCCAAGCCTGACCCACACATTTTTGATTTCGCGCTGCCATTCTTTGCAGACATTGATCGGTCACGTATTGCATACGTCGGCGACAGCGTGGTGATGGACGTCGGTGGTGCAACTGCAGCAGGACTCATCCCAATTCTGGTTGACCCGTACGACGACGCTGCAGACCTTGTGACGTGTCGCAGAATTACTTCGCTCCTCGAGCTGTTGTAATTATTTCTTAGTGTCGCAAAGGTTCTTTGCAATCACCTTCAGGCACAGAGTTTCGTCTGCGCCTTCAAAGATTGACAACACGCGAGCATCGACATACAAACGGCTAACGCTGTATTCCTCTGCGTAGCCGTAACCGCCATGAATCTGGAGAGCTTCGCGCGTTACCCATTCGGCTGCTCGGCATACATATGCCTTCACCATGCTGGCTTCCATTGCGCCTTCACCCTTGCCCATGAGGCCGGCTACTGAATAACAGAACTGGCGTGACGCCTGAATAAGGACGGCCATGCGACCAAGCTTCACTTGCGTGAGTTCGTATTGCGAAATGGGCTGACCAAAGACTGTGCGGTTGTTTGCATAGTCAACTGCTGCTTCGTACGCGGCCTGCATAACGCCAACTGCGCGAGCAGCAGTTTGCAAACGACCATTCTCGAACCCAGCCATCTGCAAGTAGAAACCCTTGCCGAGTCCGTCTTCTTCGCCAATGAGGTTTGCAGCAGGGACCCACCAGTTCTCGATAGCAATTTCGTAGCTGTGCATTCCGCGATAACCGATGGTGTCGATAGGACTGCCGTCCATCTTTCCGCCACCGTCTTGATTGAATGTGAATCCGTGTGAATCACCCAGTGGTTTTGGAACGATAAACAGTGACAATCCGCGGTGTGCCTTCGAGCGGTCTGGGTCTGTACGAGCAAGAAGCATCAGCACGTTTGCACGTGCACCAAATGTGCACCATGTCTTTACGCCGTTAATGATCCAGCCAGCTTCACCGTTAGGTCCTGTGCCGCGAACTGCAGTTGTCTTCAAGCTTGCAACATCCGAACCGTAGTCAGGTTCTGTAACTGCAACTGCTGACATAACTTCTGTGCTGGCAAGTTTTGGAAGCCATTCAAGTTTCTGTGCTTCAGTGCCGCCCTTAACAAGTGCGCGCGTAAGAATTTCAGGACGAGTGATTAATGATCCACCGATGCCAAGCGAACCGCGTGACAATTCCTCAGTTGCGATGACGGAAGCCATGTATTCGCTTTCGCCACCTTCACTAAAACCTTCGTATTCAACTGGCACACTGAGACCAAACGCACCGATTTCAGCCAGTCCAGCAATGATTTCTTCTGGAACGTCTCCGTTGTGACGGTGAACATGCTCGGCTTGAGGCGCGATGACTTTGTTTGCGTATGAACGGAAAGTGTCTTGCACCATTTCGAAGTCGCTTGCCAAATGGCGAGGCCCTTGAACTTCTGCAAGTGATGCGAGAAATTCTGGCGCACGGTATCTCTGAACAAAACCCTGTACTGGTTCAAACTGTGATGCTTCGACTCCCCATAATTCTTCACGACCAATTAAGCGAGATACAAAGTCATGCACCATGTCGGCTGTGAATGCACATGCGATGTTGTTTTCAACGTCACCCTTCGCGCCATATGCAAGAAGTGACTCGGCTGTTGACACTGCCGCTGCCACGTGAGCAAGGTCATATGCCAAAGTTTGATTCTTGTCAGGTCCACCTAGCGCGATCAATGAAGTAATTGCTTTGTCAACCATCGAAGATGCGATGGAAATAACCGAAGCGGCTGTCTGGATATCAGGGGCAATGGTGCTCATTCCCTAAACGCTAGTGAATAAGTAAGGGGTTCAGAGCACCCGTGATGTCTGTTTAGGCCCTCACGCCTAGTCTCTTGATGTGGCATTTGACACTTTTCCCACACTCGATTGGCTTGATGGCGAACTTGCCCCATCGGTTGACGCGGAAACTCTTGATGGTGCCATTGCAGAACTGGCCTCACAGCCGCCCCACCTGGCTACAACATTGGCACTCGTTGTTATCTATAACGGTCGAATAGTTCGTGAGTTTTATGGCCCCGAAATTGATGCTTCGACCACATTGATTTCATGGTCGATGGCAAAAAGCATCACCCAGGCACTGGTGGGCATGGCAGTGGGAGACGGGCTGCTGTCGATTGAGGACGATCATCTGTTTCCCGATTGGGAAAACGACGACCGCGCCAATATCACTTTGGGGCATTTATTGAATATGTCTAGTGGTCTTGAGTGGGTCGAAGACTACGTGGATGACAAGTCGTCTGATGTGATTGAAATGTTGTTCGGTAGCGAAAAGTTTGTTGGCGACCATGCGGCATACGCGGCATCAAAAAACTTAGAAGCAACTCCTGGTGCAAAGTATGTGTATTCATCCGGCACAACAAACTTGGTGACCAGAATTCTCGCTCGAGCATTAGGTGAAAAACCTGGTTCCACATCTGCAATGTCGAAATTCATGCAAGACCGTTTGTTTAATCCACTAGGTATGCATTCAGCAGTTCCGCGTTTTGATGCTTCAGGTAATTTTGTCGGCTCGTCATATGTGTACGCCACCGCTCGCGACTTTGCACGGTTCGGATATCTGTACATGACCGATGGAATGTGGAATGGTTCACGTCTCTTGCCTGAAGGTTGGGTGGATTATTCGCGCACTCCAATCGCTCGTGATCCAGACAACGGCCTTGATTACGGCGCACATGTATGGATGTTTCCGAATGACCCCGGCTCTATCGCGGCACTTGGATATGAAGGACAGTTCACGTGGGCGTCACCCAAGCGCAATCTTGTTGTTGTGAGGCTTGGTAAGACCAATGCCGACCATGCGCCTTCACTGAGAGCTGAATTATCAAAGATTGTTCACGCATTCCCAACACAAGGGTCAGATATCGGCAACGATGGTCACTATGGCTGAGGAAGTACAGCGCCGCTGG
>JBIILS010000036.1:0-11211 GCA_044232585.1 Ilumatobacteraceae bacterium | reverse complement strand
GTTCTTGTTATGTGGCACAGCGGATTCGACGGACTCGATACCTTCTCAGGAATTCTGAGCCACTTGGGTCGAGCAAAGGCAAAAGTGCATGTTCATGTGGAAGAGATATCGCGCGCCCTAATTCCGTCGGGTGAAGCATTCGTATCGTGGCTTGATGCAAAATGGGTCGAGATGGATAACGCAGTTCGTCGTCAATTAGACAGCGATGCAAACAGCAATCGGGGGGTTGTTCATGGGTAAGGCAATGGCAGTATCAGCGATCACAATTGTGATCATCATGCTGGTTACGTGGTTGATAAGTCTGGTTATCAAGAATGCATCAATTGTTGACATTACGTGGGGTCTTGGTTTTGCAATTACCTCGTGGGTGCTCGCGCTGACTATCGAGGGTGATTCAACCCGGCAAACATTGCTTGCGTTCATGGTCGGACTGTGGGGTCTTCGTCTCGGTAGTTATCTTGCGAAGCGCAACCTTGGTCATGGCGAAGATTGGCGCTACAAACTAATGCGCAAGAAGAGAGGTCCGAATTTTGGACTTATCAGTCTTGTCACTGTGTTCGGATTACAAGGTGCGTTGATGTTTATTGTCTCGTTGCCCGTGATGTTCGGCAACTCTGATTCCACTCCTGGTGTTGGCCCGATCGCAGTTATCGGAATCATGGTGTGGGCAGTTGGGTTTCTGTTTGAAGCAATCGGCGACTGGCAACTGGCGCGTTTCAAACGCGATTCTTCTAACGCGGGCAAGGTAATGCAAACAGGACTGTGGAGCCTCACGCGTCATCCGAATTACTTCGGCAACGCATTGCTGTGGTGGGGAATAGGAATAGTCGCTGCTGAAACAGGCAGTGGAGTCATTGGTTTCATCGGACCAGTTGTCATGACCTATCTCTTGCTCAAGGTCTCTGGTGTTCCAATGTTGGAGCATTCAATGAATAAGCGCCGCGAAGGCTATGCAGAATATGCAACTCGCACCAGCGTGTTTATTCCGCGTCTTCCGAAGAAGGCGTAACAGTTACAACGTAGCTATTGCCCGATGAAGGTCATCGACCAAGTCATCGGCATCTTCAAGACCAATTGAAAATCGTAGAAGGCCTTCGGTCGCACCCATCGTGGCGAGCGCTTCTGGTGACAGTCCCACGTGTGTGCTGGTTGCCGGATGACATACCAATGTCTCGGGCCCACCAAACGAAGTAGCGATACGAACAACTTGTAGTTGTGAAACAAGGGACTGACATGCATTAAAGCCTCCCGCGACTTCAACTGCAATGACAGTTCCACCGAGCCTCATCTGTTCACGCGCTAATGCATGTTGCGGGTGCGATTCTAAGAACGGGTGAGAAACAGAAAGAACTTTGGCATGGCCCTCTAACGAGCGGGCCAGAATGAGTGCCGTTTGGTTCTGGCGCTCTGTGCGAACTCCCAAGGTGCGTATTCCGCGTAAACCATTTGCTGCGTCGTATGGCGAAGCAACTGCGCCGTGCATGACTGCATAGCCCCACACTGAATCGATGAGGTCTTTCTCGCCGGCAATCACGCCAAGCAGTGCATCGTTGTGTCCGTCAATCCCTTTTGTGGCGGAATGCAACACGATGTCAATTCCGAAATCGAGAGGACGTTGACCCATTGGTGTAGCAAGAGTCGAATCAACAACAGTGAATGGTCCTCTAATGGCTCCAAGCTCAGCAAGATTTGTGATTGCGAGTCTCGGATTCGACGGAGTCTCGGCGATCACCAACATTGTCTTTCCTGGAATTACTGCAGCAGCAAATGAACCAGAGATTGTCGGATCAACAAATGTGGTTTCGATTCCAAAACGCGCACATGGTCCTTGCAAGAATGACAATGTGGCTCCGTACAAATTGTTCTGGGCAACAATGTGCGAACCATTTCCACAGAATGACAAGATGACTGAAGCAATTGCTCCCATGCCAGAGCCAAAGGCCAATGCGGATTCAGCGCCTTCTAGTTCAGCAACGGCATTTTCAAATTGAGTAACTGTTGGGTTAGCAAAGCGCGAGTAAAAGGTCTCAGACCGAAGTCCTGTGGCCCGCTTGGTTGCGTCCGCCAAGCTGTCTGACTCCCACACCGAATTCGGCCAGATAGAAGGCGACAACGACCGAGACCCATCTCGGCCAGCTGTGATTGCATTGGTGTCGGGCTTTTGGGGCACCTGCCGATGATAACGAGCCTGAGCCCCTAAATCAGGGGACATTGTGATGGTTCAGTCGGGAAGTGAGCCAGTCGGGTAACCTTGACCCCATGTTCTCTTACTTAGACGCCGCAACCGGCAGCATGATTATCACCGCCATCGCTGGTGGTGTGGCTGGACTTGGTGTCGCAGTCAAGATGTGGTCAGCTCGCATTAAATCCAAGATCACTGGCAAGCCAATGCCTGATTTCGATTCCTCGGACGAGGACGACACCGCCTCAGCTCACGACTAAGTCATGTCGAGCATTCTTCAAGATCCAGGCTCTTTTCGTGACCCCCTGAGCAAGGTCTTTGTCGGGGACGGCAGGGTTGTCAGAGCATTCACAGAAATGGGTGCCGCAGACATTGACAAGGTCTGGAAAAAGAAGTCAATTCAGCGTGCGCTTGAAGCAGGCGATCTCATTGAGTCCACCATTGTTGAGCCGTCTTCTGTCGGCCTCGGCGCTCCCTGGGTGTCTGCAATGACTCATCCGTTGGTTCCGTTTATTTCGTACCCATATGAGTGGACATTTTCCATGTTGCAAGATGCAGCATTATTGCAACTCAAACTCACTCGCGCTGCGCTCGTTGATGGCGTTGGAGTTAAAGATGCAACTCCGTACAACATTCAGTTCCTCGGTTCGCGCGCACAATTCATCGATGCCGGATCATTTGAAGTTCGTAAGAAGGGTGACCCGTGGTACGGCTACCAGCAGTTCTGTGAAATGTTCCTATACCCATTGATGTTGCAGGGCTATCTCGGTGTTGGCTTTCAGCAGATGCTTCGCGGTTCCGTAAACGGCATCTCCATTGACACGATGCGCAAATTGTTACCTGCAAGTTTGCGACACCCACGCAAAGGCCGTCTGACACACGTCGTGCTTCATGCTGCTGCCCAAAAGCGTTACGCCGATTCGAACGTTGACATGAAGAAGCAAGCTGCGAAGTCGGGGCTGAACGCGCAAGTTCTTGATGCCACCATGAAGAAACTGGAAGGCATTGTTTCCAGCATCAATCTTGGCGACAAGAAGTCAACCTGGTCTGAATACTCAGAGCGCGGTCACTACATTGAATCAAGTCTTGACGAGAAGCAGAAGTTTGTTCGAGATGCTGTTGCTTCTGCTCCACGCAAACAAGTCTGGGATATCGGTTGTAACGATGGCGTATTCAGCCGCATTGCATCAGCGCATTCTGATTACGTCGTCGCAATGGATGCTGACCCGTTAGTGATTGATCGTTTGTACAACACATTGAAAGCAGAGAAGAACGAAAAGATTCTTCCGTTGTATGTTGACCTCACAGATTCCGGCGGCGGAGTTGGCTGGCGTGGACAAGAGCGTCCAGGCATCTTTAATCGTGGAAAGCCAGACATCGTGATGGCTCTTGCGGTTATTCACCACATGGCAATCACATTCCATGTTCCGCTTGCTTCACAGCTCGACATGTTCCGTGACCTCACTCCTGAGCTCATTATCGAAATGCCACATGCAGATGATCCAATGGTTCGTAAGTTGCTGACAAACAAGCGAGATGGTATTCACGACGACTTCAACTTGGACGAATTTGAGCGCCTTCTGAACGAACGCTTCACAGTGAAGTCAAAGATGCTGCTATCAAGTGGTACCCGCACCATTTTCCATGCTGTCCGTAAGGGCTAGCGGAAGGGGTGGCGGCCCAATCTCGCCGATAACATTGCAGAGTCGTGGTGCTTGCACCTCAACTGGCGACGTGGCCGAGTGGTTTAGGCAAGGGCCTGCAAAGCCCTGTACCAGGGTTCGATTCCCTGCGTCGCCTCTATAGGTCTATGTGTTCGCCCGGCAATCGGGGCACAAGATGCCTTCAGAGGCGTCGACGCAGTCTTGGCAAAAGATGATGCGAACCCGACACGTTGGTACGTCGCAGTTATAAAACTGATTCGACGGACCCGCGCATGTTTGGCAGACTCCCAATACTTTGGCGTCTTTACTGAAGTCAACCATCAGTCGTCGATCAAAGACGTAGAGCGAGCCCTCCCATAGGCCGTCATCTTTGAATGTCTCGCCGTAACGAACAACTCCGCCGTCCATTTGGTACACCTGGTTGAAACCACGGTTCTTCATCAGTAGTGACAGAACTTCGCAGCGGATACCGCCAGTGCAATATGTGATTACAGGTTTGTTTTTCAGGTGATCGTATTTGCCGCTTTCAAGTTCACGCACGAAGTCAGGAGTAGTTCGTGTGTCAGGAACGATTGCGTCGCGGAACTTGCCAATCTTTGCTTCAAAAGCATTGCGACCGTCGAAGAATGCAACATCACCGCCGTGTTGTTCTACTAGCTCGTGAACTTGGTGAGGTTTTAGATGAATACCCCCACCAACAACGCCTGACTCGTCAACAACTATTTCGTCCGGAACACCAAAGGTGACAATTTCGTCTCGCACCCGTACCGCGAGACGAGGGAAGTCCTCGCCGATTCCGTCTGACCATTTCCAATCGATGTCGTGAAAACCTGGGTATTCACGAGTGATTCGTCTGTAGCTCTTGATGGCCTCTAGTTCGCCACCAACTGTTCCATTGATTCCATGCTTCGAAATAATGATGCGCCCTTTGAGGCCCAAGCTCTCGCAGAGGGTGCGTTGCCATAGACGTATGGCGTTAGGGTCCACTAACGGCGTGAACTTGTAAAACAGAAGAATTTTTGTCTCGCTAATTTGTACAAATGTACAGCGAGAAGTAGCCGCTTGGCGAGAACTAAAGGTTCAAGAGCTCTCGAATGTTTTCCGGAACAAAGTTGTTCTCGGTTGTGGTTTCTGCTTCGACCAGTTCTACAAGGCGATTGACAACTTCGATTGGATCCATCTGATTTGTAGTGACCATTTGTCCAATCATCTTGTGAATCTCCGCAGCAGGCGCGTTGATGGAGGTGTCATTAAACCATTCCCACATGGAATCAGCCATGCGGTCATTGAAGCCAGTGTTGTATGGGGCAGGGTTGATCAGGCACACATCGATGCCTTGTGGTGCGAGCTCGGCGCGCATTGCTTTGCCCATTGCCTCGAGTGCGTGCTTTGACATTGCGTATGGTCCGAAACCTGGAGCTGCAACAACACCTGCGATGGATGACATGATGATGATTCGGCCAGCGCCTTTTGCTGACATGCGTGGCAAGGCTGCTTGGGTAGCGGCGACAGTGCCAAAAACATTTACTTCGAAGACTTTGCGAAGACGATCGTTAGGCACGTCGGACATTGGGCCGGTTTGCCCGTAACCCGCATTATTAATGAGGACATCGATATCCCAGTCTGAGATCTTTGCAATGTCTGCGGAGTTGGTGATGTCAACTTTCTCAACTTGCAGTTGTGGAGCTTCTTTCGCTAATTCGCTTGCTTGGTCTGAAGTTTCGGTAGTCGCGATGACGTGATACCCGCGAGCTACCAGTGCGATAGCAGCACCTTTACCGAATCCGGAACCTGCACCAGTGATGAGAATTGTTTTCGACATGTTGAACTCCTGAAGATGATGTGTTTGTTCACGATAGGTGAATTTTTGTTGTCTTTGGTATTCCAACGCCAAGAGGACATGCACCTGTGACTATTCTCGGCTCATGATTACACGCCAAGAGGCAATCGCAGAATTGACCGCAACAGGAATGCCACTTGAATTGGAGACTGTTGTAGTGCACGATCACCCGTTGCGGGTTTACAAGAATGCACCTGATTCTTTGCGCGATGTTTGGTTGCAGACTGCTCAACACAATGACGCAACGTATTTTGTCTACGAGGACGTAGCTATTACGTATGCAGAGGCGCATCGTCAAGTTGTCTCTGTTGCTGCTTGGCTGACATCACAAGGAGTGAAGCAGGGCGATCGAGTCGCTTTGGGAATGCGCAACTATCCCGAGTGGGCGATTGCGTATTGGGCTACTCAATGCATTGGCGCAGTAATGGTCAGTTTGAATGCTTGGTGGATTGCTGACGAACTGAAGTATGCGCTGTCTGATTCGGGTGCAACTGCGGTGATTGTGGATGGCGAACGTCAAGATCGTCTGTCAGATGAGCTATTGGCTGAACTGGGAATCGGAGTTGTTTTGGTTGCAAGGGGCACTGCACGCCCAGGACTCACCTCGTGGGAACAAGCTTCCGGAAATACATCGGCCGCTCTGCCAGATGTGGAAATTATTCCGGATGACTACGCAACAATTTTGTATACCTCTGGGACTACGGGCTTCCCCAAGGGTGCAGCAGGTACTCATCGCAATTACATCACCAATATGTGGAACAACAAGTTCAGCGTCGCGCTTGCAGGAAAGATGGCAGGCGTTGTGCCCAATCCTGTCGCACCAGCAAAAGCTCAAACAGTAGGTCTTTCAACTTTTCCGTTCTTTCACATTGCGGGCTTATGTGGTCTAAACAACAACACCATGAACGGGGTGTGCATCATTACCCAGTACAAATGGGATGCGGGTGACGCCCTTCGCATTGTCGAGAAGTACAAGGTGAACGTGTTTGGCGGGGTTCCGACCGTGGTTCGGTCATTCCTAGAGCATCCTGATTTTTCTAAGTTTGACTTGTCGAGCATCTCGGCAATTGGTCAAGGCGGCGCACCGGTTCCACCGGACTCCGTGGCCACTATTGAGGCTGAGTTTGCAGGCAAGGTGAATGCAAGTAACGGGTACGGATTAACTGAGACAACCGCAGCAGTGATCGGCAACAGCGGTGCTGCGTACTTTGCGAAGAAAGACAGCGTTGGTCTGCCGTATGTAGGCACAGAGATCCGAATTGCTGCGGAAGATGGTACCGAAGTTCCGCAGGGTGATATCGGTGAAGTTTGGGTATATGGGCCGAACAATGTTCGCGGCTACTGGAACAAACCTGAAGAGACAAAGAAGGCATTCACTGACGGCTGGTTTCACACTGGCGATGCCGGATATGTGGACGCCGACGGTTTTGTGTATGTCGTTGATCGCATAAAGGACATGGTTTTACGCGGGGGAGAGAATGTGTACTGCGTTGAAGTGGAAACCGTTCTGTTTGAACATGTCGCTGTTCGTGACTGTGCAGTAATTGGTTTGCCGCACGACAAATTGGGTGAAGAGGTGGCAGCGGTGCTTGTTGCTGCCGACGGATTTGGTTCAGATCATGATGCAGAAATTCTTGCATTCCTCGCCACACGGCTCGCTTCTTTCAAAGTTCCGAGCAAAGTGTTTTGGCATCACGAAGAGTTGCCACGTAACGCGACCGGAAAAGTCTTGAAGAAAGATCTGCGCGACGAGTACGCCGCTAAGAAATAATTTCTACGACTGGTCTGTAATTGATAGGCCAAGAATTGTGCGGTGAGGAAGGAATGTTCTCCACACGACAATTGCTACAAAGTACACAGGGCCCACAAGAATTATGTTTTGTGCCCACTGTAGTCCGTTGGGGTACTGAGCGGACAACAAAATGAATGCGCCGAAATAAACGACAGTTGCTGTGTATGTAGCTGGACGTAGTGCTCGTACCCGAACTAGGTGTGGGAATTTAACTTTCGTGAGTTGAGCAACACAGAACAGAATGCACATGATGGCGGCATATCTCTGGCTGGTCTCTAACAAAATGAATGTAGGAATCACAATGTTCCACACCGCGGGAAAGCCGTTAAACCACACGTCTTCAGTTTCTTGATCAGTACGGGCAAACCACAGAGCGCTTGTCACCAGAATCAGGCCAGATATCGCCATGGTGAAACGAGGCTCAACCACCTCCATACGAATAAGGAGAACTGTTGGCACAACGACGCACGTCACGTAGTCGATGACGAGGTCGAGGACATGGCCGTCGATATGCGGGGCATGGAGGCCGACGTCGAACTTGCGGGCGATTGGGCCATCAATACCATCGAGAATCTGGCAGACGATCAGCCACAAAAGTGCAGCCCGGATGTGGCCATCGATCAAGGATTGGAGCGCGAAGAGCCCTGCTAGAGCCCCGCTGGCCGTCAGAACATGAATACTGAACCCTGTCCTGCGTTGGGATTGGGAAGTTTCAGGTTCTGACACCTGAGAAGCCTACGCCGAGGGCTCTTTTCAGGCCGGGCAACTACTTGCTCTATACAACAGAGAATTCGAAAAAACGGGTTCCATGCCTTTGAAGTCTGGGAACTACTGGTCTAGTGTTACGGATGTCACACAAACTGTGTGCAACATTCAGGGGGTAATTGAATGAATCAGATGTCCAAAGGCAGTCGTTCGCGGCTGGCAAAAACGATAGGAAGTGCGCTAGCCGCAGTACTTGTTGGCACAGTGGTGTCAGGCAGTGTTTCTCAGGCTCAAGCGCCGCAGAAGGCAAAGAGTGGCGGAGAGATCACCGTTGCAATTGACGGCTCGCTATCAGGCTTTTGCTATCAGACCGCATTGGCTGGCGGAACTCTTGGAGTATCGCGCACTATCTACGAAAGCTTGGTTGAGCGTTCAAAGGACGGCAAATTTGTGCCGTACCTTGCTGAGTCATTCACGCCTTCAGCTGACTACAAGGTGTGGGATTTTGTCCTACGACCAGGAATCAAATTCTCAAACGGTGAAGCATTCGATGCGACAGTCGTGAAGACAAACATCGACTTGGGTCGCGGAGTACCCGCCACTTATCCATCAACTGGTATCGGCATTAACTCAAATATCCTTGCAGTTGACGTGATCGATCCTTTGAAGGTTCGAATTACTCTTGATCGCGGTGATACTGAGTTCCTTGGTCTTATGTACCGAGCTGGTCGATACGTCATGCGTGCACCCGCGCAAGGTGCCGACAGGGCCACTTGTGCCACCAATCCAATCGGAACTGGTCCGTTCATGAAACAGAGCTACTCACCAGATGAGACCGTCGTAGTAAGGAACCCGAACTATTGGCGCAAGGACGCTGCAGGTGTTCAGTTGCCATACCTCGACAAGATCACTTTCATCAATGTGAAAGAAGCGTCGCAGCGTGCAGCTGCAGTTCGCAAGAAGACAGTTGATGTCGGATTCTTCACTGTCGGTGATGCGACTTTCATCAAGGACTTGCAGAAACGTAAGTCAGTAGTTACTCAGTATCAGGGCCCAGCAAACCAGTGGGGCCAGTGGATACCGAACGTCCTCAAGGCCGGATCACCGTTCAAGCATCAGAACTGCCGCCTTGCCGCAGCATTCGCACTTGACTGGAATGCATACAACAAAGTTCGCCTAAAGGGTCTTGGCACAGTTACCGGCTCAATCGTTGGAAAGAGCAATCTGTTGTACACAAAGAAGGGCGCCCCTTCTTACAACCCAGCAAAGGCCAAGGAATTCGTAGCGAAATGCAATACTGATCTAGGTGCAGCTGGACCGATTAAGGTCACCTTGTATGCAGACACAAGTTCTCAGTCACAGAACAACGTGAAGTTCCTCGCGAAGATGCTGACAGATGTAGGAATTACAGTTAACCCGCTCAATATTGAAGAAGCTTCGCCCTTAATCGCAAAAATCTACAATGCGACTACTGGAAAGAACTCTTTTGACTTCGCTCAGGGAACTCCTGCTGAGGGTGAATCAATTGCGTACGTAATTCCTTTCATGGTGAGCAACGCGTTCTCAGCTGATTCAAAGAATCCTTTGAAGCCAACAGGCTTGGGTAAACTTTTCGGCACCATTATTGCTTTGGGTAATCACGGCGATACCAAGATGGACGACTTGATTTATGCAGCACAGGCAGAACCAAATGCCGCAGCTGCAAAAACTAAGTGGGTTGCTGCGTCTGAATATGCCATGTCGCAGGGCTACGTGATTCCAGCTGTGAGCAGCGGAAACTATGTATTCGTAAACAAGATGTCAAAGCTCAACGGCATTGGCAAGCTACGTAACCCAGATGGAAAGACATTCCCTGCCGTTGCTGAAACCAAGGGCATCGACTACACGGGAATTTACAAGGGCTAAACCCTTGAGCAAATAACCTCAGTAAAAAGGGGGCGGTGACTGTATGGTCACTGCCCCTTTTTTCGTTTATGAAAGCATCTCGGTGACTTCCAACTCCCCAAAACCGCCTACGGTATAAAGCATGAAAGTCGCATTAACCATTGTTGATCATCTTCGTCGCGCCGAGCAGGTGTACGGCGACAGAGTTGCTGTTATCGATGAGCCGGATCAGCCAGGCGCCTCATGGGGTTCACTGACATACAAAGAGGTTGCACGCCGTGCTCGCGCTCAGGCAGCTGCTCTTGACCAGTTAGGTGTTGCACAGGGCGCACGTGTGGCAATTGTGAGCCAGAACTCGGCGCGCCTGCTTACTGCGTTCTTTGGTGTTAGTGGGTACGGACGGGTACTGGTGCCAATTAACTTTCGACTAGTAGCTGAAGAAGTGTCGTACATCATTTCTCACTGCGGAGCAGAAGTGCTGATTATTGACCCTGAGTTGGAAGATGCGTTGAAAGACGTGACTGCAAAGCACAAATTCATTATTGGTGCTGAATCTGACGAGGTGTTGTACAAGTACGACGTCGACCCGTTGCCTTGGATAGCTGATGAAGATGTCACTGCGACTATTAACTACACGAGCGGCACGACTGCTCGGCCAAAGGGCGTGCAACTAACGCACAGAAATTTGTGGGTCAATGCTGCAATATTTGGTTGGCAGTTAGGCATCAACGACAGGGATATCTATTTACATACCCTTCCGCAGTTTCATGCCAATGGTTGGGGCATTGTCTTTGCCGTTACAGCCATGGGCGGCCAGCACATCATTTTGCGTAAAGTGGACGGTGCTGAGATTCTGCGACGAATAGACCAACACGGTGTGACTGTGCTGTGTGGGGCGCCCGCTGTAGCCAACATGGTGCTTGATGCTGCGGCAGTTCCCGGGACGAATACTTCACGTGATCAGGTGCGTATGGTGGTGGCCGGTGCGCCTCCACCAACAAAGACCATTGAGAAAATCGAGACTGAACTCGGGTGGGAGTTCATTCAGATTTATGGTCTGACTGAAACATCACCGTTACTTACTATGAACCGTAGGCGTAGCGAATGGGACTCGTTGACCCCAGCAGATCGTGCTGCAAAGCTC
>JBIILS010000116.1:0-3419 GCA_044232585.1 Ilumatobacteraceae bacterium | reverse complement strand
ATCGTCTTGAATGGTCGTGCATCGGTTCTGGCGCTTATTTCCTTCGTGAAGTGTGGTGGCTCAAGATGTGGCGTTTCAATGCGCCCGGCAAGCGTCACGACGAAATCGTTCGCGACAAAATCACACTTGGTTCAGCACTCCTTGTAGCTATTGCAGCATTGGCTGTTATTGGCGCATTCACTGGTGGCGTTGTTGCTGCAATCTGGATGCCAATCAAAGTTTTGGTTGTTCCGTTCTTGCTGTTCACACAAATCATCGGCTGGACTGTCTATGTTCACCACGTAGCACCAGACATTCGTTGGTGGACTCGTAAAGAGTGGACCCAGTTCAACGGACAGATGGAATCAACAACTGTTCTCCACACTCCGCGCCTCATTAACTACCTCTGGTTCCACAACATTTTCGTTCATGTGCCTCACCACGTTGATGCCCGCATTCCATTTCACAAGTTGCCTCAAGCAGCTGCCGCGATTGCTGAGGCTTTCCCAGACACCGTGCGTTATTCGAAGTATTCGCTCAAGGCCTACTTGCAAGCCACTAAGGCCTGCAAGCTGTACGACTTTGAAGCGGCCACCTGGTTGCCGTACCCCACATCATCTCGATAAGCCTCCCGCCAGACTCCGTGCGTCGCGCATAGGAGTTTGACCTACCGAGCAGTAGTGTTGCCTTCCTGTGGGATCAGACAAAACAGCCGGCGTAGATTCGGTCAAGCGCGCTAGACGCAATGCCGAGGCGGCATTACAACAGCCAACTAAACCTTCTGCCGGTCATGAACCTCATGGTGAGCACAGCCACACCAAAGCAGGTACGGCCGCACTAGCCCTCGGTGCACTCGGCATCGTTTATGGCGACATCGGCACCAGTCCTTTGTACGCGTTCAAAGAAGCATTCACCGAGAAGTCGCACGAGATGACTGTCGACACCATCAATGTCTACGGGATTTGTTCTTTGGCATTTTGGGCGCTCGTCATCATCATTTCGATTAAGTACCTCCTACTTGTCATGCGCGCCGACAACAAAGGTGAAGGCGGCATCTTGGCATTGACTGCCCTCGTGATGCCAAAACGTGGTTCTACTGCCACCAAGGCGGGCCTGCTCGTTTCACTCGGGGTCTTTGGTACCGCACTTCTCTACGGAGACGGAATCATTACGCCCGCGATATCGGTGTTGAGTGCTGTGGAAGGCCTTGAAGAAGTTTCTCCTGCTTTTGCTTCCTGGGTTCTTCCCATCGCCGTCGCCATTTTGATGTGTTTGTTCATGGTGCAAAGTCGAGGCACCGGAGCCGTAGGCAAAGTGTTCGGGCCAATCATGTTGGTGTGGTTCACCACATTGGCTCTTCTCGGTTTGTCAAAAATCATTCCTGAGCCAGGCATCATCAACTCAGTGAACCCCATGCATGCCATTCGTTATTTCACACACGAATCGGGCAAAGCGTTCTTGTCGCTTGGTTCTATCTTTTTGGTCGTTACTGGCGGCGAAGCTCTGTACGCAGACATGGGCCACTTTGGTCGTCGCCCCATCACACTTGGTTGGTACTCAATTGTGTTGCCGGCATTGCTATTGAACTATTGGGGTCAAGGCGCTTTTCTCTTGGCGAACCCAGAAGCCGTTGAAAGCGTCTTTTTCCGAATGGCTCCGGAACCTCTTCTTATCCCCATTGTTTTGCTAGCGACATGTGCAACCGTCATTGCATCTCAAGCATTGATATCAGGGGTGTTCTCTCTCACGGCTCAGGCTGTCAAGCTTGACTACCTGCCACGAATACAAATCCGCCACACGTCTCAGAGCCATTCAGGTCAGATTTATGTTCCCCTCGTTAACTGGGGTCTGATGATTGCATGCATCGGGCTTGTACTCGGATTTCGCAGCTCAAGTAATTTGGCTGCCGCATACGGAATAGCTGTCACCATGACCATGGTTATCACCACGCTCATCTTTTTCAAGGTGCTTACTGATAAATGGAATTGGAGTCAGTTCCGTGCGTTCGCTGTTTGTATTCCACTACTCATCATCGAAATGGGATTCCTTGGCGCCAACCTGATCAAGATCCCTCATGGTGGATGGTTCGCGCTTGCCGTCGGAGTAATTCTGATGGTCCAGATGCAAACGTGGCGTCGTGGACGCATCCTTGTTGCTGATCGCATCCATCGCGGAGAACGCCCTATTGAAGAAGTTCTCGATGAAACTGAGGACGTAAAACGCGTCTCTGGTACCGCAGTGTTCTTGTTCAAAGACTTGGGCAAAGCCCCACCTGCGCTTGTGAACAACTTGAAGCACAACAAAGTTCTCCATAAGTGCACATTGATTGTGGCAATTGAGACCGCAGAAGAACCTCGTGTGGCTCCAGAAGATCGCGCCCACATCACTAAAGTTGCACCCGGAGTTTTCCAAGTGCAAATCACATTTGGTTTCATGGATGCACCCGATGTGCCCGCAGTTCTTTCAACTTTGTCTCATTTCGGTCTTGAGTACGACGCAGAGGATGTCACGTACTTCCTCGGACACGAGTCAATCGTGGCGGGTAAAGCCCCAGGAATGAACCCACTGCAAGAGCACTTGTTCGTCTGGCTTAATCGTGGCGCTGACAGTGCTGGCCGGTTCTTCAACTTGCCAACGGACCGCGTCTTCGAAGTTGGATCACGCGTCGAGATTTAAGGCGCCAATTTGTCGGCAGGGTATTTGTCGTACGACGCCTTGAAAATACCCTGATGTAGCAGCACGGTTGCTACAAGAAAACCTGATGCCGGATCAGTGATTGATGTTCGTGTCCAATAACTCTCAACACGTCGGCTTTGGCCAATGCCCACTATCTCGTGAACCAATTCATATTCCGCATCAACAAACAGCGGACCATTGATGACGCGAATCTCTAAGTCAATAAACAACCCCACAGCAGGTCCACGTGTTTTACCGGCGAAGCCAACCTTGTGAGCCAGAACACTGACCATTTCAGTTGGAATAACTGCACGACCCCATGGCGATTGCGCAGCAGTCTCTGATGCATACCAAGGCGATGGTTCTGTAATCATCTGCAACTTGTCATTGAGTGAAAACGGATACAGATGACCATTGCTTTCCGTAAACGACATCGACACTCGCTCGGGTGCGCTTTTGTCTCCCACATGCATTTGATCAATGATGAACAACTCGCCTGGGTCTTTCAAGGATGCAAGCCTTCGGTCGAGTTCTGTTTCCGAGTGATTCGGCCCAAGAGTCATGGTTCCAGACAAAACTGAATTGCCGTCTGACTTCACCGCGCCCATGCGTGCCGATGTTGCAGACGTACGAGTTGCAGTTGCTTGCACTTCTTCGCCTTCAATCACCATGTTTTCAAAATGGGAACTAATGCAACCGTGTTCAAACCACGCACTCCCCCACATCGCAACCCCCAATGGGTCGAACTGACTGAAATGTGTTGG
>JBIILS010000115.1:0-3460 GCA_044232585.1 Ilumatobacteraceae bacterium | reverse complement strand
TCACAGGTCGTGGCTTGTTGAATGCACTATGTGGCGGCGATGCAAATCGCTTCAAGCACATCGAAGGCCGTTTCGCTTCTCCAGTATTTCCTGGCGAAGCACTCACCATCAAGATGTGGGAAACAGCCAAGGGTGAAGCAGTGTTCACAACTTCTGTCGGTGACCGCGTGGTTATCGACCAAGGGCTTGTGCGCTTCAGTTAATTGACCAGATAACTCGGATTGGGCCGCCCTTCGGGGCGGCCTTTTCCATATACAGCAAAGGTTTCCTATTTACGATAAATATGACTGGTTTTGTCGGGAATAGCGGTATTCTGACTAGATGTCCGTTGCAACCTGGAACAAAGAGACCCTTGCCGAGCACTCAGATGAGATCTCGGCAGCCGCTCGCGACCTAGAGCACGCAACGCCAGTTGAAATTGTGCGTTGGGCTGCAGGACGTGTGGGAAGTGACATCACCGTCACCTGCAGTTTCGAAGACGTTGTTCTGGCGCATGTTGCAGCGACTGCGGTTCCCGGTATTGAAATCGTGATGATTGACACGCAGTACTTGTTTGCAGAAACCCAATGGCTTGCAGAAGAGTTACGAAAGAATTTCGATGCAAACCTTCGTATTGTCCACCCGCTTCACGTAACTCCTGACAATCTGTGGCAACGCGATACAGAAGCATGCTGCAATGTTCGTAAGGTACAGCCGCTGAATGCAGTGTTGTCAGAAAAGACCGGATGGGTGACAGGCGTTCGCCGCATTGACGGACCAACACGTGCAGAGACCCCTGTTGTAACCCTTGATGCGGTGCGCAACGTATTGAAGATCAACCCACTGGCGCTGTACAGCGATGAAGAAATGGAAACGTACGAGTTTCTCCATGAACTTCCACGTAATCCACTCAAAGATCGCGGTTATCCAAGCATTGGTTGTTGGCCATGTACGAAGCCTGTTGCTGAAGGCGAAGACAAACGAGCTGGCCGTTGGGCTGGGCAAGCAAAAACTGAGTGCGGATTGCACATTTAGAAATCGAAGAAAATAAGGAGACACACATGAGTGCAGTGACATCACAGAACGAATTGGAAATACTTGCAAGCCGATCACATTTAGATCGTCTTGAATCAGAAGCAATCACCATCATCAGAGAAGTGGTGTCAGGCTGCGAGTCGCCTGTGCTGTTGTTTTCTGGCGGGAAAGACTCAGCTGTATTGCTGTGGCTTGCCATAAAGGCGTTTGCACCAGCACGTTTGCCATTTCCTGTCATGCAAGTTGATACCGGCCACAACTTCCCTGAAGTTATTGATTACAGAGACGAATTCGTACGCAAGTACGGCTTGGAATTAGTAGTCGCCTCGGTGCAAGAAAGCATTGACAGGGGCGACATTCCAGATCCAGGCCCTACTGGTAGCCGTAATCGTCAACAAGCAGTAACGCTGCTCACGGCAATTCGTACCCATAAGTTTGATGCGGCTTTCGGTGGTGGACGCCGCGATGAAGACAAGGCCCGCGCCAAGGAGCGCATCTTGAGCTTCCGCGACAAAAAAGGTGGCTGGGAGCCACGCATGCAGCGCCCAGAGCCATGGAATATTTTGAACCCACGCATTGTGAAAGGTGAGCACCTTCGAGCGTTCCCAATTTCTAACTGGACTGAACTTGATATCTGGGAATACATCGCTCGTGAAGAGATTCCATTGCCCACTATCTACTTCTCCCACGAACGCACTGTGATTGAGCGCGACGGCATGTTGCTGTCAGTCGGTGGTCCTGTAGTTCCTGAAGATGGCGAAGTTCCTCGCAAGGAAATCGTGCGATATCGCACGGTAGGCGACATGAGCTGCACAGGTGCGGTTCGTTCCACAGCTACAAGTTATGAAGACGTGCTCGCAGAGGTTTCGACAGCTCGCATCACTGAACGTGGTGCAACTAGGGCTGATGACAACTTCAGCGAATCAGCAATGGAAGACCGTAAGCGTGAGGGTTACTTCTAATGAGTGCTACATCTACCGCCTCGAACACTCAAGTCCGCATTGCCACAATCGGTTCTGTTGACGACGGCAAGAGCACACTTATTGGCCGGTTACTGCATGACTCAAAGGGCATCTTTGAAGATCAATTGAGTGCAGTTTCTAAAGCCAGTCGTCGATATGGCGATGGAACTTTCAACTTGGCGCTTCTGACCGATGGTCTTCGTGCCGAGCGTGAGCAGGGAATCACAATTGACGTTGCCTACCGGTACTTCGCAACGCCGAAGCGCAGCTTCGTACTTGCTGATACTCCAGGTCATGCTCAGTTCACGCGCAACATGGTGACTGGTGCTTCAGTTAGTGATATCGCGATTGTTCTTGTTGATGCTCGCCACGGTGTAGTTGAGCAAACTCGACGCCATGTGTCCATCGCAGCGTTGCTTGGTGTTTCGCACTTGGTACTTGCCGTGAACAAGATGGACTTAGTGAATTGGGACGAGACAGTTTTCGACACAGTTGTCACTGATGTTGCAGCCATCGTTTCAACTCTCGGATCTTCAGTTCCAATTCATCCGATTCCTATTTGTGCAACAGATGGCGAGAACGTGGTTGATGCTGGCGACAAGACGCCGTGGTACGAAGGCCCATCGGTTCTTGAATTGCTGGAAACTCTTGACATCACGCCGGCTGCCACAATTGAAGCTCGCCTTGCTGTGCAGTGGACCTTGCGTGAACACGGTGGCAGTGATTACCGCGGTTATGCAGGACGTCTTGAAGGTGGCGCAATCCGCGTCGGAGACTCTGTCACTGTTCACCCGCAGGGATACTCAACCACTGTTGCAGGTTTGACGCGCGCTGGTTCGCCAACAGATATTGCTGTCCCCGGTGATGCCATCGCGATTGAACTAACAGATGATCTTGATGTTGGCAAAGGCAATGTGATTGTGGTTGATGGTGCACATCAACCAGTCGATGCCACCGGTCTCATTGCAGATGTGTGCTGGTTTACAGATACTGAACTAAATGTTGGTGACGCGTTAGTCGTTCGTCATGCATCTGGCGAGGTTTCGGCGCGAGTTGCTGCCATTACGCATCGTCTTGATCTTGAGACACTTGAGAACACTCCAACCGATCGACTGATACTGAACGACATCGGACGAGTAGAACTTGCTCTTGCATCGCCACTGGTGGTGGATGAATACACAGTGAACAGGGCAGGCGGCAGCGCAATCGCTATTGACCCTGTTACGAATGCCACAATTGGCGCTCTCATGATTCGGTCTGGCTACTAACGAAATTTTGTTATGGTCGGCGGGTGACTTCGCCTACGCCAAATGAAATAGCCACAGACGTAGCCACGTCTCGCCATCGCGTACGACGCACTTTTGCCACCATCCTTGGTGGGTTCGGCATTGTCTTTCTTGGACTTGGCGTTATTGCATTGGTTCTGATGAGCTTTATCTCGTCACCAGCTGCAGCAAAATCAACAACTGAGAGTGCATTGAATC
>JBIILS010000035.1:0-11532 GCA_044232585.1 Ilumatobacteraceae bacterium | reverse complement strand
GGTTGAACCTCATGGCGGCGGCTGCAAAGGAATTACCCGGTTTTTCTCGGGGCAAGGATTTGAAAAGCGCAGTCAAGAAATTGCGTAAGGTGCTGGGCGACGACTTGGTTGACGTTGATATTGAGTCGCCTGCATTTTTGTCAGTTGTCACCGATGCTGCATCCTCTGGTCAGCGTTTGCGCATTACCTATTGGACCCCAGCGCGTAATGAAGAATCGGAACGCACAGTCACTGTACGCACCGTCTTTGTTGACCGTGGACATTGGTACATACGCGCAGATGACGATGCATCAAACGACAGCCGACATTTCCGTGTTGATCGCATTCGTTCGGTTACCGCACTAGACGAATTTGTTGAAGTTTCTGAGACCACAGCTCAAATTCCTGTGTGGTTTGCCGACGCTTCAGGAAGTGCCGTAGTGACTGCTGAAGTTGCAGCGTCTGCTGCATGGGTGGTGGAAACGTATCCATGCACCGTGCGTGAAGAGCGTCCAGATGGTTCGTACCTCATTGACATCGTGTCGAACAGTGAGCATTGGCTCGGGCGTTTACTTCTTCGTGCCGGTGGCGCAATTACCGTGGTGAGTCCTAGTGAAATGACTTCAGTACAAACCCGTACTGCTAATGCTGTGTTGTCGCGCTATGGCGCAAACAGTTCAGCTACCTGATTAGGCGATTCAACGCCTATTTCCTTCATTAAGTGCATGAGAAGTTGAGCAGTTGCTGTGGCATCTGACTTTGCATCGTGCACCTTGTCTCGTTCGATGCCGTAGTGCTCACACAATGCAAAGAGATTGTGGCGACGTGAATTGTCGTCTCCTGAAATTCGCCGTGCAAGCTCCAATGTGTCAACGTGGACATCAACGTGGCCTTCTAGCCCAACTCGTTTTGATTCGGCATGAAGAAAGCCGAGATCAAAAGCAGCGTTATGGGCAGTGAATACATGCCCTGCGTTGATGCTCCAGAGTTGTTCGAGAGCCTTTCGTAAGGGCATTCCGCTAGAGACTTGTTCAACCGAAATACCGTGAATATGTTCCGCCCCATGCTGATATTCATCGGGATTCTCTGGTTTAACAATGGTGTCGAATGAATCGATTATGTCTCCGTCGCCGTTAACGATGACCGCAGCTAACTGCACAATTCGATCTGTTTCTGGGTTGAGGCCAGTTGTTTCGAAGTCAACAACCGCAAATGAAACATTGCGCATTGTGTTTGGTGCGGTGGATTGTTCTTGCGATGTCATTGACTGCACTGTAGAGCGGGGGTGGGGCAGAGTGATGTACTCATCATGTGTCATCAACCTGCTGGTGGTGTCATCACATCGATAATGGTTTGCTTGTCGTAGTAGTCACGCCAGAGAGAAATCTTCCCGTTGCGTACTTCGAATACTCCTGCAACTGGCAGAGTTGCCCACCTTCCGTGAATCTCAACTCTGTCGTCACGCTCATTCAGCACAGTGCCTGATTCAAGTGTGCCACTAGAAGTTTGACGGAGAATCTCCCAGTCGATGCCTGTACACATACTGAAGAATCCATTGAGAGTGTCTGCGATGGCCTGGGGACCAAAGGATTTACCCATTGGCACATTGTCGTATTCGAAATCATCAGTGACCATGGCTGCGGCAGCTTCAAGATTGCGTGATACGAGAAGTGAAATGAATTCCCGAATCATCGAATCAGGCGTGTGAGAAGTTGTCATGACACGATTGTGTCATGTGGCGCTACAAAAGTTCTGCTGCAAGGCTCGCCACTTCACTGCGCTCACATGCAGCAAGGGTGACGTGGCCGAAACACTGCTGATCAGCAAAGGCGTGAATCAGCACTGCGAGGGCATTGTTCGACTCTCCCATGTAGGGAGCATCAATCTGGCTTGTATCGCCAGTAAAGACCACCTTCGTACCCTCACCGATACGGGTAAGGATTGTTTTCAATGTGGTTGGTTCAAGGTTCTGGGCCTCATCTACAACAACAAACTGGCGATGCAACGACCTGCCACGCAAGAAAGTAACTGATTCAAGTGTGAGTTGCGAACGAGCGGTGAGGTCTTCGATGAGGCGCTTCGCGTCGTTGCTTGAACGTTGATCAGTCAGCGCGACAATCGCATCATGAATAGCAGACATCCACGGGTCAAGTTTTTCGTCTAACCCACCAGGCAAGAAACCAACGTCGGCTCGACCTACTGGAACTAGCGGGCGATAGATAGCAAGCTTTTCGTATGTGCGTGATTCAACTACTTGTTCGAGACCAGCAGCGATGGCCATCACAGTCTTGCCAGTACCAGCTCGGCCATCAAGGGCAACAACGCTGACATCAGGGTCCATCAAAAGTTCAAGCGCAAAACGTTGTTCTTTTGACCTGGCACGAAGTCCCCACGCCTCGGGCGAGGTAGTGGCAAGAAGTTCGACTGTTTCGCCTCTACTGCGAACTAGAGCTGATTGAGAACCGGAACGAACGACGGCAAATTCATTTGTTGTGAGGTGAGTCTCTGCATCAAAAGCCTCCGACGGAATTTCGCCATGTTCATACAGTGCATCGACAACCGCAGATGACACTTCCAAAGTGAACCAACCCATAGGTCGTGTGTGGGCAGATCTGCCGACGGGCTGATGCTCTGCTGCGACAAGTCCCAAGTGGGCTGCCTTAATTCGCAAACCAGCATCGTTCGAAATGATCTGTGTCGGGGCTTTCAGTGATTGTCCAAGCGCTGCACCAATGATGCGGTTATCTGGAATCTCTGGGTTCAGGCCATTCTCTACAAGCAGGTGGCGCTGAATGCCGTTTACCTCAATATGGACTGTTGCCCCACCTGGTTCCTGATTCAACGGAACTGGAAGGTGAATGGAACCACCGGCTCTGCGGCGTAAATCCTCAATCGTGCGTAGAGCAGTTCGTGCAGCGCGACCCACGTCATCAGCACGACTTTTCAAACCATCGAGCTCTTCCACAACAGTGAGAGGGATAACTACATCACAACCAGGGAAGGAATGAAGACATCCAGGATCTGCAACGAGTACTGAAGTGTCGAGGACTATTCGGGTGCGCACGCCAATGGGGTAATCCGAAGTGCTCGTCATGACGTCATCTGGTGACACCGTGTCGGCACCGATCTGCTCCGCAACATGATCGATGACCCATCTTGCCACCACCGATTCCTCTAGGTGGTGGATGCTCGGGCCCCAAACAAAGTATTCATGTCGTTGTAACTTCTAGTCTCTTCATGCTGGCAAGAAATGAAAAAATTTGTGCACGACAATCCACTGTGAGGGTATTTTCGGACATTTTTTAAAATATTTTTAGAAAAATATTTGGTGTTTCTTCTACGGAATTTTTGATGTCGTAAACGCAACGTGTAGTGCGACGTCATCGTGTGTGACGAGTGTCGAATGTCTCAATCATCACAGTATGCAGTGAGCCAAAATCTAGAAATTTGATCAGCAAGAAGTGGTGGGCTTTCCTCTAAAAGTCAAGTGCTGTATGGGTTTGCGGGGAAATGGTCGCCGCGACTCGCTGGCGATCAGAATCCATGTCACGGTCTCAGTTAATTCGCTGAAAATAATGCGATGAGATTGAATCAACTAATGAGAACAGTGAAAAATGGTTTTGTTCGGACTTCGTCACTATCTCAAAAAATGAGATAGTTGCATTTGCAACTATTCGAATGCTTGCTTTTTGTGATCAAAGCAGTTCAAATTGTTTGACAACTCCGATTCCGGGGAGGAATACACAATGACAAAAGCAGAACTCATCGAAGAGGTATCAAAGGCAGCAGAGTGCTCGAAGGCAGACGCCGAGCGCACCCTTGCAGCGTTCTTTGACCTAATTGTTGCTTCTACTAAGAAGGGCGAAAAAGTGGCATGGCCGGGCTTCGGCTCGTTCAGCACCACCGATCGCAAGGAGAGGACTGGCCGTAACCCACAAACGGGTGCAGCAGTAACAGTCCCCGCCTCAACCGCGATGAAATTCACAGCGAGCTCTACATTAAAAGCTCAGCTGAACCCAAACCGTAAGTAACCACTTACACAACGAGAGGAAACTCAAGTGGCAGCAAAGAAAAAAGCAGCAGCTAAAAAAGCTCCTGCACGCAAGAAGAAAGCAGCAGCTAAGAAAGCTCCTGCACGTAAGAAGAAAGCAGCAGCCAAGAAGGCTCCTGCAAAGCGCAAGAAAGCAGCCAAGAAGGCTGCTCCTGCACGCAAGAAGAAAGCAGCCAAGAAGGCTCCTGCAAAGCGTAAGAAAGCAGCCAAGAAGGCCGCTCCTGCACGCAAGAAAAAAGCAGCAGCTAAGAAGGCTCCTGCAAAGCGTAAGAAAGCAGCCAAAAAAGCTGCTCCTGCACGCAAGAAGAAGGCCACTCGTAAGAAGGCCGCTGCAAAGAAGGCCTAGGCCTTCTTTTCAACTTCAAATCAGTAGAACCCTTGGGTTCGGAGTGTCGGAATGGAGGGCGAAAGCCCTCCATTTCACTTTCTCCGGACAAGTTCTCTTGGTTGCTTTTCAGGCACACTTGTGGAATGCCTAGCAACACCGACCATGTATTGACAGATCTCATTGCCGAGGTAGCAGCACTCGATGCGCACCTATCAGGAATGTCTGAATCTGATTGGTCAGTTTCAACTCCCGCTCCAGGCTGGGATGTGGCAGACCAAGTCATTCACTTAGGTCTCATTGATCGTCGGGCCATGTGGTCCATGGTTGACCCTGAACGCTTCGTTAGCGACATGGCTTCGATGATGACTTCAGGCGGGTTGGACGCAATTCAGAATGCCGAGCGTGAAAAATCACCACAAGAATTGATCGAGTGGTGGCGCGAAGGTGCAGCAGATCTTGCGCAAGCTGCGCAATCTACTGATCTGTCGGCACGGTGCAAATGGTACGGGCCTTCAATGTCTGGCACCTCAATGTTGACTGCACGCTTAATGGAAACGTGGGCGCACGGACAAGACATTGCAGATGCATTGAAGTGGACACGCGCGTCAACAGATCGACTGAAGCACATTGCACATATTGGAGTACGTGCGATGCCATTTGCATTCGCATCAAACAAATTGCCAACTCCGGAAGGAAATGTATTTGTCTCGCTCACAAGTCCTAGTGGTGAAACGTGGACATGGGGAGACGAGTCGGCAGAGTCGTCTGTCACTGGACCTGCGTTGGGGTTCTGTTTAGCCGTGACACAACGTAGACACATTGATGATTGCGGGCTAACAACAGTGGGCGAGCCCGCATCGACATGGATGCCAATTGCGCAGAGTTTTGCAGGGCCGCCAGGTGTTGGCAGAGTTGCTGGGCAGTTCTCTTAGAGCCTGTTCATGAGGTGAAAGATTTCGGCAGCGGCAAAGCCATGTGGCGCACCAAGATCACTCATGCGTTGACGCATTCGTGAACGGAACACTTCCATCCCGTCTTCGTCAGTTGCCTTCATTGTCGATTCAAACTGGCTCTCGTGGCGTTCAAGCGCAGTGAGTTTTACCGGCACCCATGGGGAAATATCTTCCACGTGGTTTGGTTCATCTGCTTCCCACAAGAGCAATGCATCGGGGCGATGATGAACAACGCCATGATCTGTGAAGTGATGCTTTAAGAAGTGTGGGTCACGTGCAGCAACAATTGCATCGCACACATTGAGGCCAGTATTGCGATGGTCAGGGTGTAGGCGGTAGCGCTTCCACGGGTCATGTGACAAAACAACTGTGGGCTTCAGTGTGCGAATCGCAAGTGCAATCCGATCAATTGCTTCCTTTGAATGTTCGAGTTCGCCATCTACATAGCCAAGGAATGACACCGTGCCTGAAGTGCCAAGTGCACTGGCTGCATTGCGTTGTTCTACTTGGCGTGATTGCACGAGTGCCGCGGTGTCGGCATCAGGGTTCCATGTACCTTTAGATCCGTCGGTGCATACAAGGTGGTGAACCACAGCACCTTCTGCAGACCATTTGGCGAGTGTTCCGCCACATCCAAACTCAACATCATCGGGGTGCGCGCCGATTGCAAGAACGATTTTCGGAGTTGTCAGATTCGATGTGAAGGTTGTTGCAGTTACTGGTGGCTGACCTGGGTCATTTGCGCTCATTGTTGTTCCGTTTCTCTACGTGCTAGTTCACTTAAATCGTCTGCTGTGTCAAGGTCAAGTGCTAAGTCTTCGTCCACGATGATTTCATATTCAAGTCCGGCGTCTACTGCGAGACGAATATGATTATCGCAACTGCCGGGTCCATACGCGGTTGTAAAAGAACTGCTGGCAGGGAAGCTAAGAACATTGGTGCCATCGCGATGACGATCGGGGACAAGGCTTACTTTCCCTTCACGTGCGATGTGATTGAAACTGACTGCTAATGGGAGATCTGCATGGGCAACAACAATGTGGTCTGCGCCATCAGCTTTGGCTGCTGCGCGACCTGTTGCTACTGCAATGTCAAGACCCGGTGTCTTGCAATCAACAACGCGCGCACCAAGCGATATCGCCCACTCTGCAACACCATCGTCGGAACACACCACATAGGTGGGTAATGACAGTGCAGCTCGCACGACAGTCTCAGCACATGATTGAGCAAGTGCAGAGCGCTCTGGTGCGGTCAAGGTGTCGGCAAGACGCCCTTTGGCCATGGTGAATGACTTCACGGGGATCACAACGGCAAGGTGCACCTAGTCAGCCTACGAACCCAGTTCCTCTTGTGACCTACGCTAGAGAGATGGCTGAGATTCGTATGGCAGTAATAGGCGCCGGTTCATGGGGCACAACCGTTGCCTCGTTGGCCGCTGCCAACACGCCAACGGTTCTGTGGGCCCGTCGTGAGTCTGTTGTGGAGAGCATCAACACGCATCATGTCAACCCTGATTACATCGGTGGTGTTGCGCTGTCGCCCCAGCTTCGTGCCACGGCGTCTCTCAGCGAAGCAGTGAGCTCGGCTGATGTTGTTGTGATGGCAGTGCCGTCACAAGGTTTTCGCCAAGTACTTGCCGATGCAAAATCTCACATTCGTCCGTGGGTGCCCGTTGTTAGTTTGTCGAAGGGGCTTGAAGCTGGCTCAATGTTGCGCATGTCGCAAGTTGCTAATGAAGTGATGCCAGGTCACCCTGTTGCTGTTTTGACTGGCCCGAACCTTGCATCAGAAATTTCGGTTGGTCAGCCAGCCGCCAGTGTTGTTGCCATCGATGACGCAGTGATTGCAACGGCGCTTCAAGAGTTGTTCTCTACGCCCACATTTCGTGTGTACACGAACCCAGATGTAGTGGGGTGTGAAATCGCCGGCGTTGTAAAAAACGTCATTGCAATCGCGGCAGGTATGGCAAAAGGAATGGGTTTCGGCGACAACACACGTGCATCACTCATCACTCGAGGCCTTGCCGAAATGACACGACTTGCGGTTGCGCTTGGTGGCGACCCTGTGTCACTTGCTGGTCTTGCTGGCATGGGTGACCTCATCGCCACATGTTCATCGCAGAGCAGTCGTAACACGTCGGTCGGAATCCGCCTTGGTGCCGGTGAGGCACTGGCAGACATTCTTGGCTCCACCACCATGGTCGCCGAAGGTGTGCGCAGTTCGGCAATTGTTCTTGAACTCGCGCAGCAATATGGCGTTGACATGCCGATTACCGAGCAAGTAGTTGCCGTGTGTCACAACGGATTATCCGCATCTGAAGGTTTACTTGCATTGATGTCTCGTCGTTCACGTCCGGAAGCGCAACTATGAGTCGCGTTATTGGCAACCGCGGCGGTACATGGCGTGGCACTGTTTCAGATTGCGGAACTCTGATTCCTGCAGATGGTGGCAGCGAACTTGCATGGCATGTTGCTGGTGATGACCGGTGGTATTCACCAGCCGCAGAACCAACTCTTCGACAGAAGTGGTACGCAGGGTTTCCAGTGTGTGAAACACGAATTCGCGTTGGCAATGGCGACATTGTTCAACGCATGTATTGCGTAGCTGACGGCGGCGGAATGACTGTCATTGAGTTTGAAAACGAGTCAACACTTCCTGTCGCTATTGCGGTCACACGTTCCGATGTGTTGACCACGCGTAAACCAATTGATAATCCACCTGCCGGAATTGACCTACCAGCAGATTCCATGGTGATTCCATTGGGGCACAAGAGCACTGCACGCATTGCATTGGCACATGCCAATCCGTCGTCTGGGCCATTGCCCGATGATGTTCCGGATCATCAGCAAGTAGTGCGCGGCTGGGAAACAGCGTGTGATCTTGCGTCACGCATCACCATGCCAGACCATTCAGTAGTGGCCGGCATTGCTCGAGTGCGAAGCGACCTGTTGTTAGGTGTTGGCGTTACAGAAGATGCGTCAATCGAATTGGTTCGTCTTGCCGAAACACACAGAGACTCAATTGTTGACGTAGTGGAAGCAGTTCAGCGCCGTGTGAAAGCAGAAAAGCGTGCCAAAGTGTTGCAGTGGGACACGCCGCACCTCATGGCATCTGCTGCGCGAGCATGTGTATTGCTTGAAGATGAAGTTGCAGCGAACGATATTGGTAGCACGTGGTTACGCATGGCTGATCGAGACGTAGCGGAACTTCCTATAGAGATTCCTGGCGGACTCGAATCAATTGCGTGGGCTGAATCGTTGTTGGCACAGGCATCACCAAGCGGTGGACAGTGCGTATTGCTTCCTCATGGCATTCCAGAGACTTGGTGGGGCTCGGCATTTGAAGCGCACGGCTTGACTGCAGATCCATACCGCACGATTTCCTTTGCCGTTCGTTGGCACGGGCCACGCCCTGCAGTGTTGTGGGAAATCACAGGTGCAGCCGGATTGTTGATTACGGGTGGCGCAGCTGATCCGTCGTGGCACACCACGGATGCTTCAGGCGAAGCATTGCTGGCAGCGCCTGTCTCTGCCAATGTGTGATTGTCTCGTTGCACTTTCTGCCAACACGGCAACCCATCACACGCTGTTCGCGAAGAACTCAGATAGGCCGCCAGCTGAACCGCAAATCATGCGATGGAATCCGCCTCGACACGATGCAGATGTAACTCGCACCACCTACATCGAAGTGGAAGCACATGATGGCGACACGGTGGCGTGCGCATTGTCGATGCCGGATTGGTGTTGGGGTGCAGAGCATGGTGTTAACGAAGCTGGCGTGGCTATCGGTAACGAGACGATCTACACGACTCTCGACCCACGTGGTGCGCCCAATGCGTTAATCGGCATGGATGTGGTGCGACTCGGCTTAGAACGCGCGACAAGCGCTCTGAACGCCGTTCACGTGATGTCTGAACTCATTACGCGCTACGGACAAGGTGGAAGTGGGCACGACACGCGTAATGGCGAACGTGCTCGTCCATATTGGTCGAGCTTTCTGATTGCTGATGCTCACGACGCATGGGTGATGGAAACAAGCGGCACAGAGATTGCTACTCATCAGGTCACAACTACATGGGCAATTTCGAACCGCACGACCATCCCTGCCTTTGACACTCGCCATCGCCATCCGCAACAACCAGTTGAACTGTTGGTCGACCCACGACTGAATGCGTCTCGCGCGGTGTTGGCCACACGACCTCTGGCGATTGAGGACGTGCAAGAACATCTGCGGTCACATGTAGGTGGGCGAGACGGGTGGACAGTGTGTATGCACGCAGAAGTTGACGGGCAATGCGTTGAAGCCACCACTGCGTCAATGATTGTTGAACTCTCTGATAATCCGACCGTGTGGTGGGCGCAAGGTTCTCCGTGTGTGACGCCGTATCAGTCGGCACCGTTCAGTCAACTTGTAGAGCTGTTGCCAGTAACTAGCGGTCGGTGAATAACTCGAACGTGTCGCCAACTGCAATGTCGCCGCACGTGGTGACCATGGCATAGAGACGGCATTGATCGCCGCGTTCATGGCTCATGCGCTTGTAATCCTTGTTCAGAAACCAATCGTTGTTCTTCTTGCACGGAATTGCGTACGACGTTAAAAACCCACGCATGGTTCCGATGCGAAAATGCGCACCAGGACGAAACGCTTCAGCCGGAATTCCGGCGACGGTGATGTTCTCGCCAGCAAATCCGGGACTAATTGGGTGTCCTTCTGCGCGCAAAGCCTCAATGGCGTCTGTTGACCAGATACAGAGTGCTTGCCATGGGCGACCGTGGTGGATACGAGTTGATTGCACGTCACCTTCAACACCCTTCCATCCGATCACAGCAGAATCCATTGGCTTCTTTGGTAATCCTTTGGATGCATGTAAGTGTGCAACAGTGCCGACATGGTCAACGGCTAAAGATCGCATGGTGGGAAAGAAACGCCACATAGCGGCAAGCAGTGACTCAATCTGTGGGTCAGAGAGTTGTTCGTATTTCTCCATCACAGATGTATGGACTGCGGCGAATGCGTTATCAACATTCTCTAGCGACGGCAATGAAATTCCCGCAAGTGACGACATCTCGGCGAGATACCCGCGTGCTCCGGCAAGCCAGCCATCGGGGATAGAGGACTTGTGAGTGTGGTGGCCCCAAATATCGTTCAGCTCGTCAAGGGTGCCCTTTGCGTCTTGTGCGGTGTAAACGTAGTTACCGACATTGATCGATGCGGAGCGAGCCATGTGTGAAGCCTACGCTTCACCGTATGGCACGACCAGTTCCCACTCTTGACTACGAGCGCGAACTGATGGCAACAGGTGCACGCATCATTGCCGGAATGGATGAAGTGGGTCGTGGCGCAATTGCAGGCCCAGTCACCATCGGAGTTGTTGCGATTGATGCAACCATCGGTGCGGTGCCTGAAGGGTTAGCTGATTCAAAGTTGATGACTATTAAGCGTCGCGAAGCAATGGTGCCTGTTGCTAAAGAGTGGGGTCTCGCATGGGCTACAGGTTCTGCAACGGCAGCCGAGATTGATAAGTACGGCATCATGACTGCGCTCAGTCTTGCGGGCAGTCGAGCACTGGCTGCGCTTGGTGTACGGCCAGACATCATCATTCTTGACGGCAACAACAGTTTTCTTCGTGAAGAAGATGATGGACCGCGCATTGTGACGCGCATCAAAGGCGACCAGACATGTGCAAGTGTTTCAGCAGCCAGCGTGATTGCCAAAGTAGAACGTGATGCGTTGATGACGGAGCTACATGAACAGTTTCCGCATTACGGATGGATCGGCAACAAGGGTTATGGCGCAGCAGTGCACACTGATGCAATAAAGATTCACGGAGTCACTGACTTGCATCGCAAGTCGTGGAACTTAGGTATCTAGAGAGTCGCTAAGGCGACCCGAGGTTTAGGAGACCTTGATGTCTTTGAAAGGAGACACGGAGTCGATTCCCATGTCCTTTGGAAGACCAAGGACGCGCTCACCAACGATGTTGCGCATCACTTCGTCTGAACCACCAGCAATACGAAGGCCAGGTGCTCCAAGTACGAAGTTTGACCATGCGTAGGTGCCCCACTCGCCGCTGTCTGCGATGAGCTTTGGTCCAAGAACATGTGACACGAACTTCACAAGACGAGCTTGGTTGTTCACCAACACCATCTTGCCAACTGAACCTTCAGGTCCAGGAAGTTTTCCGGCCTTGGCAGATGCTGCTGTGCGCTGAGAGTTCATAG
>JBIILS010000034.1:0-11549 GCA_044232585.1 Ilumatobacteraceae bacterium | reverse complement strand
GCACAACAGATATTAGCCATTGTTCGTCAAGTCCTGGCGGAAGGATGATTCCGCGGTTAATACCGTGAATCCATTGCGCATATGCAATGTCAAAATCTGTCGCTTTGTAATCGCGATAGTTCTTGACAGGGTCTGTCGACCAGGTGATGCAGCCTTTGGCACCGAATTGCACAGTGTGTGCTGGCAAACCTGCGTTGTCGATGATGGAACCACATGCTTCAACTAAGAGTGCGTTACGCGCCACCGTTGCAGCAGTTACTTCTTGTGTGCAGACATCAGCAAGAACAGTTTTAGCGACAGCCATGACAAGTGGGTTGCCGTTGTACGTACCCACGTGAACAACTTTGCCGCTTTCAATCTGCCCCATGCATTCAAGCGTTCCGCCAAATGCACCAACTGGCAAACCGCCGCCGATGCTCTTTGCCAAACACACCATGTCCGGCTGTACATCAAGAACGCCTGTTGCTCCGTTCCAACCTGCAGTGATACCGGTCTTTACTTCATCAAAAATCAACATGGTTCCGTGCTCGCGCGTAATGCGACGAACGTCTTCCAAGTATCCAGGCAGTGGCAAACAAATACCAATGTTTTCCATGACGGGTTCAACAATGAAACATGCAACATCATTTCTAGACAATGCACGCTCTAAGGCATCTGCATCATTGAACGGAATCACAATTGTGTCGCGTAGAACGGAATCAGTGACGCCCGCACTCGATGGCACTGACAACGGATTATCTGCAGGACCTGCAAAACGAAGATCAGGCTTTTGTGACACCATCACAACGTCATGATGGCCGTGATATCCGCCTTCAACTTTGACAATCTTGTCGCGACCAGTAACACCACGCGCAACGCGAATGGCATCCATAGTGGATTCAGTTCCGGAGTTTGTGAAGCGCCACATTGGCAAACCAAAACGATCACGCAATAGTTCTGCAACGTCTGCAGTTATTTCAGCTGGCGAAACAAACAATGTTCCACTGTCGAGTTGCGTCTCGATTGTCTTACGAACAAGTGGGTTCACATGACCAGAAAAGAGCGCACCAAAGCCCATGCTGAAGTCAATAAGTTTGTTTCCATCTACGTCAGTCATCCAGGCACCTTGTGCCTTAGCGATAACGATTGGATGTGGGTCATACGCCTGCAAACTTGATGGCACACCGAGGGGAAGCACCTTCTTTGCCCTCGCGTTGGCCGCCTGGGAACCAGGCGTTTTTTCGACGTATGTACGCAACTCACGCTGCGTAATTTGCTTGGCTCTGTCTGCCAAGTTGTGGTGCAACGTGGGATTCGTTGCTGACATTGTTATCACCCCGATTAGCGGTTAATCCCATACTACTCGCCTTTTTCAGAGCCTGCGAGAAAACCTTGTTTCCCTTTTGAAGTTGGGACTCTGCTCTCTACATGGCACACTTGGTACACGCATGGTGGGCGTAGCTCAGTTGGTTAGAGCGCTAGGTTGTGGTCCTAGAGGCCGGGGGTTCGAATCCCCTCGTTCACCCCAAATCGTGGGCCGGTATCAGTTTCGATACCGGCGGCACGAATTCCTCATTGGGGAACACATGGCCTTGTCGCCTAGTGTTGAACCTCGTAACGCGCCTTTAGCTCAGCTGGTAGAGCAACGGACTCTTAATCCGCAGGTCCTGGGTTCGATCCCCAGAGGGCGCACTAAATTCAAAGGCCCGAGCATTACGCCCGGGCCTTTATCGTTTTTAGAAGTCGTGAAGTATCCGCTGAATTAATCAGCCAACGACCAACGTGAGTGTTGTTGAACGCGCCTTCTTCTTTGAATCCGTGTAGGTGACTTTCACGCTGCACACACCAGCAGCAATTGTTTTCACCTGTGTCTTTGTCACAGAACACGCGCGCACACTTGCCTTTTTCGGCACGACGAACGCAACTTTGGTGACCTTTTTCAAACCGAGCAGCGTGACTGCTCGCTTAGTCGAGATCGTCGTAGTCACCTTGGTCGTTGGACTTTGAGAAGCAGGCAATACTGCAGCTATCGCCGTTGCAGGGTCAACAGGTGGAGTGACTGCTACGGACGCCACTTCACGTGCGGTAGCGATTGCTTCGGTGCGTCCTTCTTTCTTTGCTGCATCAATCAGAGCCTGAATCTCTTCCGGAGTCAATGGCTTAGTAGTTGAACCACCAAGAGCGGCAATTGTTTTTGCCTTCTGCTCAGGCGTGAATAACTCAATCAGGAACGGCAGTTGCTCTTCAAATTGTTCATCAGTGAATCCCTCAGGTTGTTCACAGTTCTCACAAATAGAGTCATCAATAATCGGCGCGGGACCGCCAAACGACTCAGGAATTGTGATTGTGCTTCCCCAGTTGGAGCCCCACGAAGTCACATTGCCCTTCTTGTCACTAGCAAGAAACGCATCGTTTCCAGCCGATATTGCAAGGATGGGGCTATCTACTGGGTTGATGACGATGTCTTGTTCAAGAACATCCGACTGGTCTTCTTTCATACCCCAGATAACAAGTGAACCATCAACAATTGCGACCGCGTTGGAATCTGTAAGCGCGATAGCTGTGACATTTTCAAGCAATTTCTTCGCAGTTAAAACCACAGGACACGAACCCCACCACGACAGTTTTCCGTCTTTTGTTGCCGCTACCGAGCACGTTGCGTTAGCAGCAATAGCAACAACATTTTTCAACCCTTCGGGAGGTGTTGCTTTCCCTTCATTGTTGTCGCCCCAACCCACAACCGACCCTTTCGAGGTGATGCCAAGAATGTGCGTGAATCCGCCAGCGAGAGACACAATCCGCTCAAGATCTGCTGGCTTTTCAATCAACTTTCCAACAGCAGCAGTATGAGAACCCCACTCAAAAACACGCCCATCGTTGCGCAATGCAGCCGAGTATGAATTTCCGGCGACAACCTGCACAACATTCGTAATGTCCGGAATGTTTGTTTGTCCAAAGTCAGCGGCACCCCAACCAACAACTGACCCGGATCGAGTGATGCCGAGACCATGGCGCCCGCTTGCGGCAATTGATACCAACTCTGCATCGGATGGATTCCAATTCTCAACAAAACTCGTTGCGATTCCTTGCTCATTAAGAGCAATGGCTTCAGTGCCACCCATTGCAATTGGCATGGTGCGCACATTCACGCCCACAAGTGCTGGAGGCAAAGTCGTCTGTCCATACCCGTTACCGCCAAAGGCATACGCATTACCCACATCATCAAGAAGAAGCGAATGCCGGATACCCGCAGCCATAGCAGTGAACTTAGAAGCACCATCCTTCAACGCAGGAACAACCGTCTGCCCTTTCGCGTTGTCGCCAAAGGCATAGGCATTACCCGCATCATCAAGAAGAAGCGAATGACGAAAGCCACTAGCCATAGCAGTAAACCTCGTACCACGATTCCTCAACGCAGGAACAACCGTCTGCCCATACCCGTTATCGCCAAAGGCATACGCATTACCTGCATCATCAAGAAGAAGCGAATGGTATCCACCACCAGCCACAGCAGTAAACCTAGAAGCATCATCCTTCAACGCAGGAACAACCGTCTGCCCTTTCGCGTTGAAACCAAAGGCATACGCATTACCTGCATCATCAAGAAGAAGCGAATGGTATCCACCACCAGCCACAGCAGTAAACCTCGTACCACGATTCCTCAACGCAGGAACATCCGTCTGCCCGTCAGCACTGGCGCCAAATGCATACGCATTACCCACATCATCAAGAAGAAGCGAATGGTATCCACCACCAGCCACAGCAGTAAACCTCGTACCACGATTCCTCAACGCAGGAACAACCGTCTGCCCTTTCGCGTTGTAACCAAAGGCATACGCATTACCCACATCATCAAGAAGAAGCGAATGCTGATAGCCGCCAGCGACAGCAGTGAACCTAGAAGCACCACTCTTCAACGCAGGAACATTCGTCTGCCCATACTCGTTATCGCCAAAGGCATACGCATTGCCCGCATCATCAAGAAGAAGCGAATGAGAGATACCCGCAGCCACACTTGCCACTGCTGGTTTCAGGGCTACGTTGCTAACAGTGAGGCCGGCGTTACGGTTGCGCGAACCATCAGAGTCTGAAGAATCATTTGAACCACCACAGGCGGCGAGAATAAGAGCTCCGCTCAAAAAAACAGCTGTGGTGCGAGCAAAACGACGAGTTGACAAGTTAATCATGTTGTCCAACTTAACCGCTCCAGCCATCTATTGCTAGTTCCAGGGTTCCTAGTTTCGCCAAGACAAGAAAAACGACAGCAAGGCAGCAAATCCCTACTGGGCTAGGTTTGGTTTTTGTCAGAGCTCGGTTCAATCCCCAGAGGGCGCACTAAACACATCGGAGATTCTCATGGCTGTTCTTGAAGTAGAAACATTCACCCTCGCAATGGGAATTGATGCACTTGCGTTTCGCGCTCTCGACGAGCAGATGCAGGAATGGTGCTACGTCAATCGTCCAGGCCTTGCACGTCGCACTACTGCACGCGCAGACAACGGTTCGTACATGGTGATCACGTTGTTTGGCGAGGCATCACAAGCTGACAGCAAGTATTACAAAAATACGGATGCAGTTGTTACCGCTTGGAGTGCTGCAATTACTGAATCAAGCCGCAGTGTTGCGGTGTATTCACTGCTGTAATTACTGCTGAACCAAAGTAATCGGGTTGCCTTCAGGGTCTTCAATACCTGCGATTAACGCGCGGCCAGGAATCTGAAACGGTTCCGATGTCAACGTGCCACCAAGCGACACTGCCATCGCGCGTGATGCTTCAACGTTTTTTACCTGAATAAAGAGCGTGACTCCACCGCGCTTGCCTTGACGCATGTGCCCACCAATGCCATTTTCCGGGCCACCAATGCCTGTCGGAATCTGACGAAGAAAACCCTCGCTGATGTCCCAATTAAACATCTGGCGATAAAACGGTTCGAGCACATCAATATTCAGTGCCTCGATCTCGAAATACACAACAGGGCGTGCCCATTCGTTCGTCATTTTGTTCTCCTATCGGCTGAAGGCTGCAACCACTTCGACGTGGTGAGTCTCTGGGAAAATGTCTAACACTTCTACTTCACCGAGTTTGTAGCCAGCGTCGCATAGGTACTTGGCGTCGCGTGCGCCGGCAACTGGGTCACAACTAACCAAGATGACAGTGTGTGCATCAGTTGCAATAACTGAGGCAGCTCCCATTTTGCCAAGACCATGGCGTGATGGGTCTGCGATAACTACATCGGCTTCCATGGCATCCCACTGATCCATGTTTGCTTGTTCGATAGTTGCAGCACATTCAGCCAAGTTACGTACTGCGTCTTTGCACGCTGATTCAGAAGACTCCACCAGCATCAGTTCATCGAACCGTTGAGAGAACGCAAGACTGAAGAGACCAATGCCGCCGTAGGCGTCAACCATGTATCCGCCTTCGATGCCAAGCTTGTCGAGACGACGCGACACCGAATCGATAATAAGTTCGGCTGCTTCGGGCGATGACTGAAAGAACGAGCCCATTGACACTTTGTATGTGTGCTCGCCCACTACTTCAGAAATAGATGCGCGCTCGCCTGTCTTCAAACCGGCTGGAAGACCGTTTGCAAGTTTGCCTTCATGACACCACACGCCGATGTTGTTGGTACGTGCACCAACACGAATAGTGACTTCGCCAGCACCTTCAAGAACAGGGTTCGCAATGAAGTCATTAATGAGTGGATGAGCAATCATGCAATTGGTGACAGGAACGATGTCGTGTGAATCATGAGCGCGAAATCCGATGACACCGTCGTCGCCAGCAACCATGCGGACAGTTGTGCGACGAGCGTCGTCTGTGAGGCGACGCAATTGCGGGTCAATCTCCATGCGAGCGGTACGGGCATATGCCTCGGCCACGATGGCAAGTTTTGCTTGGCCTTGAATGCGTCGTTCGATGTGTTGGAAATCGCAGCCACCGCAGCCTTCGGCAACATGCGGGCACGGAGGAACCCGACGATTGGCAGACGGTTCAAGAACTGAGATCAATTGGCCACGGCCAAAGTCTTTCTTTTCTTCGGATAATGAGATCTCGACTAATTCGCCGGCAAGGACGCCTGGAACGAATACAACGCGGCCATCTTCAAGGCGGGTAATGCCTTCACCGCCTGCGACGAGCTTTTCAATACGAACAGAATGGGGTGTTGTCACCGTGACAGGATACGGCGCAAGTCCGAGCGAAAGTGGTTTCGCTAGTGTGAGAGGCGTGACATTGCCTGTTCTTATTGCCCCATCAGTCCTTCCCGCCGATTTTTCCAAGATTGGTGAAGAGGTTCGTGCTCTCGATGAGGCCGGCGTCGACATTATTCAGTGGGACGTTATGGACGGCCAGTTCGTACCAAACCTCACCTTTGGCCCAGATGTCATTGCTTCTGCCCGTTCCTATAGCACGAAGCCGTTCGAAGCTCACCTCATGGTTCTGACTCCAGATGTGATGGCGCAACGCTATGTAGAAGCCGGATGCCAACGCCTCATTGTTCATGCCGAAGCATGCACACACCTGCATCGCACATTAGAAAACATTCGTGGCATGGGAGCAACTGCAGCTGTTGCACTGAATCCGCACACGCCAGCAAGCACAATTGAGAATGTTCTTGACCTCGTTGACATGGTGTTAGTGATGACCGTGAACCCAGGCTTTGGAGGCCAGAGCTACATCAAAACAATGGAGCCAAAGATTCGCCAAGTGCGCGACATGATTACAGCTCGTGGTCTCGGAGACTCTGTGCACCTTGAAGTTGACGGTGGCATCTCGCCCACAACCATCGCAGGCGCAGCGAAAGCCGGAGCAAACGTTTTGATTGCTGGTAGTGCGTTGTATCGCGACCCGAAGGGTCTTGCACACGCAGTCACTGAATTGCGCGCATTAGCTACTGCAGCATTTACTGCGTAACTGATTCTCTAGCGACGCATTCCTCGACGGAACCACACAAGGGCCAGTAGCGCCAAAAACACAAGCAGCGTTGGCAACACCAACGCAGCGAGCAACCGGACTGGTTGATCAAAGATGGTGACGAACAACCCAGAGTCGATACTGGTGCCGTCAATGTGCAACGTGCGGGCCGCTGCTTCAAACTTTGGGCAACGGACATTCGAACCCACCACTTCGGCACCGCCAAAGAGTTCGTTTGAATCACGAATAGTTGAGGACAATTTTGAGGTAACGCTGTCGAGAGCAACGCCAACAATGTATGTCTGGTTCTTTTCCAGATACTTCACGTCACGCCCGTATCGCACTTCGACAGAATTGGAATTGATGTAACCGTCAAGAGTTCCGGCACGCACTTGCGTCACCGTGAACACGGCGGCCACCGGATCAAGAGATGTGATGGTGCCCACAAAGACCGCCTGAGCAACTGGAGCCAAAGGACAACCTTCCGGCACTGTGGTGACTGCAGTCGGCACCGTTGTAGTGGTCGTTGTAGTTGTGGATGTGGTGCTGGTGGAACTACTGCTGGTGGTGACTACGGGAACTTCTGTAGTGGTGGTCGTCTCAGCGCTCACCGATGCGGGTGTGCCAGAGCCGAATAACAACACCACAAGAGTGGTGGCAATGATGGCGCGGCGCATTGTCTCCACGCTACTCACCAAGAGTCCGTGCAGAACGGCGGTTGTGCAGCGATACTTGATGAATGGGATTTAATCCGACACGTAAACAAGTGGCCCGCAAAAGCGATGTGTGGTTTGTAGCAATGGCAATCTGTGTTGCCTTTGTTCTTGTGGCATGGGCATTTCTCGGGTAATCACCATGGCTCGCGACATTTGGACTGATCTCTACGGCGAAGTTGATACGCGCCGCGTTCAACCATATGAAGCACTGAAAGAGTATGTGTGCCCTGGGTGTAACCAAGACATTCCATCTGGCATGGGACACACCGTTGCAGTGCCACGCGAAGCGCCTGACTTGCGACGCCATTGGCACCATGCGTGCTGGCAACGACGTGACACTGGCGCTACTCGCTAATCTAAAAAATGTTTTCGTGCATTTCTAATTTCGTTCCCAGCACTGACGCAACATCGAAACGAACATAAAGTCCTGATTCTTCCAGCGTTCGGACAAATGCAAAACCTGCACGCCTTACTCGTTGTTGTTTTAACTGTGTCATTGCTTCCAACGGGGAACCAAAGTTGTTTGTCGCGCGAGCTTTGACTTCACAGACTGCAATGATGTTTCCGAGCCTCGCAACAACGTCAAGTTCTCCACCACGCATCGTCCAATTGCGTGCAATAACAGTGAACCCGTGAGACACATACCAATCGGCTGCGCGTTGTTCTGCCCACCGCGCTCGGGCAAGGCGAATAGTTGCTAGATCTCGTTCGGATTCAGCAGATCGGTTGACGGCAGTTCTTCCACGTTGACGTCTTTGAAACTCAGCACCCGTACTGTGGGGATGAATCGGGTCTTGCGGTACATATCCCATACCCATGCGTCGGTCATTTCCACTTCGATTAGTGGCCGTGCGCTGTCACCGGTGACATTCACCTTGACTTCGTTGGCCAAATAAAACCGGCGTTCTGTCTCGACGGCATATTTGAACATGCCGACGACGTCTTGGTATTCCTGGGCGAGTTTGTACTCGCGATCCGCTTCAAAGTTGTCGAGATCATCGGTATTCATGTGAATGATTTCCGTGTCTCTTGAAGCAAGAGGCTTACGCCTCGCGCTTCTCACGAACTTTGGCGGCCTTACCAACGCGATCACGGAGGTAGTACAACTTCGCGCGACGAACATCACCGCGACGAATTACCTCGATCTTTGCTACCGAAGGAGCATGCATAGGGAAGGTGCGCTCGACGCCAACGCCGTAGCTGACTTTACGAACTGTGTAGGTCTCTGAAATTCCAGAACCTTGAATACGAAGGATGTTGCCCTGGAAGATCTGAACGCGCTCTTTACCCGACTCAATAACGCGTACGTGCACTTTGACTTCATCTCCAGGACCAAAGGTCGGGATGTCTTCACGCTTATTTTGGTTGTCAACGATGTCTGTGATCTTCATGATTGCGTGCTTTCAAACTGTGATGTGTGCGGGTGACCGAAGGAAATGGTCATTCCGTAGGGAACATTGAAGGATACGAGGCAAAGGCCACCCCTTCCAACAAGGCGACTTCATCTTTCGTCAGACCGCCACGGGCTTCGATGAGGTCTGGGCGCTGTTGCAGGGTGCGCCAGAGGGCTTGGGCCTGCCTCCATGCGGCAACTCGGCCATGATCTCCCCCTCGCAGGACCTCAGGGACCTCAAAACCGCGGAACTCAGCCGGACGGGTGTACTGGGGCTCTTCCAAGAGCCCGTCTGCGCCAAAGCTCTCGGTGACAGGCGAAACGGCGTTGCCCATGACGCCAGGGATCAGGCGAGTGACGGCTTCGATGATGAGACAGGCAGCAACTTCCCCACCGGCCAGCACAACATCGCCAACTGAAACTTCATGGTCGACAAGGTGCTCACGCACGCGCTGGTCGACGCCTTCATACCGGCCGCACAACATACTGAAACCACCTGAGGCGGCCAATGTTTGTGCCATTTGCTGATTGAACTGCTGACCACCAGGGCCGAGCAGAAGAAGCGGACGTGGCGGCTGAACTGCTTCGACAGCAGCGAAAATTGGTTCGGGACGCATGAGCATTCCGGCACCACCACCAAACGGATTGTCGTCGACAGTTTTGTGAACATCTGTTGCGAAGTCGCGAATGTTGTGAGTGCGTACGTCGATGGCGCCAGTTTCACGAGCACGGCCTAACAGGCTGTGGGTGCAGAATCCGTCGACAATGTCGGGAAAGATCGAAAAGACATCAATACGCATCTCTCAGGACGCTACCTATTCTTCGTCGTTAGATGTGTCAGATAACAGTGCTTCGCGCAGACCTTCTGGCGGATTAATGACGGTGACGCCATCAATACACGACTCCACAAACGGAATTGGCACAAGAACGCCTGATGCAAGTTCCAACAAGTCATGAGCTGGGTTATGAAGAACGCCGGTGCAGGTACCCCAAGAAGTGCCAGCCATATCAACAACCTCAGAGCCAATGAGGTGGTGCACCCACAAACCTTCGGCACCTTCAATTGGCTCTGCATAGAGATACTTGTTCGTCAGTTTTTCAACCGCATTGCGATCATCAATGCCTTCGAAGTGAACAACCCAACGATCTTGTTGCGGACGAACAGTTGCAATGGTCAACGTGCGTTGGTTGCCGCCTTCAACAATGATGAGTTCAGAACCGACTGAACGGCGTTGTTCTAAATCAGACGTAAGTGAGAGAAATACATCACCCCGAACGCCGTGGGGCTTTCCGATGCGACCGACCTCTAGAAGGCCTTCAGGCGCGGAGTTAGGGAGCAAATTGCTCAGGCGTCGACAAAGTCGACGTCGACATCAACATCGTCGTTTGTTGCCGCTGCGCGGACAACTGTGCGAATGCTCTGTGCAGTACGGCCACGACGGCCGATAACGCGACCAAGATCGCCAGGACCAACACGAACCTCGAGAAGGATCTTGTCGCCCTTGCCAGGACCTGAAGTGACGTTCACTGCGTCTGCATCATCAACAATGCTGCGCACGATGTGTGCAAGCACCGCTGTTGCGATGGGAGCTTCAAGAGAATTTGCGTCGTCGAAATCTGACACGGGATTACTTAGCTCGTGCGGCGGTGAACTGAGCCCACGCCCCACTGATTTCAAGAAGTTTGCGAACGCGCTCTGTTGGCTGTGCGCCTTCCATGAGCCACTTGACAGCTTTGTCGTTGTCGATAGTGATCGTTGATGGTTCGGTACGTGGGTTGTACTGACCGAGGATCTCGATGAATCGGCCATCACGGGCACGACGAGAATCGGCCGCAATAACGCGGTACTGAGGTTGTTTGGTCTTGCCAACTCGTGTTAGGCGCAATTTCACTGCCATGGTGCGATTTTCTCCTGAAAGGACCCAGTTCGGGACTAGGTAAGGCTAGCGGTGGAAAGCCCGACTCCCCAACGAAATAGTTACTTTGAGAATGGAGGAAATTGGCCGGGTCCGCCAGCGCCAGGCATGCCCGGGAACCCACCTGGGCCACCAGCGCCGCCGAACATGTCTCCGAGTTCTCGCATCGCTTGGCGGGTGCTGACTTTGTTCTTTCCCTTGCCCTGCTTGCCTTGTGGCTTTGCGAGGCCGCCCATCTTCTTCATCATCTTTTGCATTTCAGTGAACTGTTTGATGAGTTTGTTGACATCTGCCACCTGCGTACCGCTTCCGAGAGCAATACGCGTGCGTCGGCTGCCGTTGATGATTTCTGGCGTCCGGCGCTCTTCGGGGGTCATGGAGCGAATAATTGCCTCGGTGAGTTTGACCTGGTCATCTCCGACCTGGGCGTCTTTCATTTCCTTCGGCATGCCGGGAAGCATTCCCATGATTCCGGAAAGTGGGCCCATCTTTTTCAGTTGCTGTAACTGCTCGAGGAAATCTTCCAGTGTGAACTGACCCTCGAGCATGCGGGCGGCAGTTTCTTCTGCCTTGTCTGCTTCAAAGACTTTTTCTGCTTGCTCGATAAGTGTGAGCACGTCACCCATACC
>JBIILS010000033.1:0-11554 GCA_044232585.1 Ilumatobacteraceae bacterium | reverse complement strand
TGGTGATGCCTGGTGACAATGTCAATATGACTGTCGAGTTGGGTAAGCCAATTGCTATGGACGAAGGTCTTCGTTTCGCTATTCGTGAAGGTGGCCGTACTGTCGGTGCTGGCCAAGTCACAAAGATCATTAAGTAACTCCGAACTTCACAGTTCGAAAAGGAAGGGGCCATCATGGCCAAGAGTGATAAGCGCGTGAAAATTACGCTCGAGTGCACAGAGTGCAAAGAGCGTAACTACATCACGATGAAGTCAAAGATCAACGACCGCGAGCGTTTGGAAATGAAAAAATTCTGCTCTCGCGAGCGCCGTCATACAACGCACAAAGAGACGCGTTAACCAAGTCTCGTGTTCGGCATCCATTCGGATACCAATGACACGCGGTCTAGGGCAGTAGCTCAGTTGGAAGAGCATCGGTCTCCAAAACCGAGTGTCGGGGGTTCGAGTCCCTCCTGCCCTGCAAATAACGATTAACAAGAGAAACGAAAGAAAATGTCATCAGAAGACCTAAACCGCGAGCAAAAGCGAGCGCTGAAGCGAATGGGAGCCCTCAATGAGCAGGGAAACCCCACGCGCACCCAGCCGCAAGCCCGCGTGAAGTCTCACGGTGAACCTCGTACAGGACCAGTGACGTACCTTCGCGAAGTAAACGACGAAATGAAGAAGGTTGCATGGCCAAAATGGCCTGAAGTGCGCCGGTATTCCCTCGTTGTTCTCTTCACTGTTGTGGTCATCACGGCATATGTTGGTGGCCTTGATGCGTTTTTCGGCTTTTTCTCTGGTTGGCTCTACAAGGAATAACGATGAGTGAAGACACCTACAACCCCGTAGCAGCCCCCGAGGCTGACGCAATTGATGCAATCGAGCCCGACGTGGTGCTCGACCTCACCGACGACGCCTCAGAAGAAGAGTCTGAAGAAGTCACCGAAACACCTGCATGGGCAAAGCCCGGCAAGTGGTACGTCGTGCATTCACAGTCCGGATACGAAAAGAAAGTTGAACTCAACTTGAAGACTCGTATCCAGTCGATGGACATGGATCACAGCATCTACGAAATCGTTATTCCTATGGAAGACGTTGTCGAGTTCAAGCAAGGTCAAAAAAAGACTGTTCAGAAAAAAGTTTTCCCTGGCTACCTCTTGGTGCGCTGCGAGATGGACGATGACACATGGTTCTGCATTCGCAATACACCAGGCGTCACTGGTTTCGTCGGACAAAGCCAGAAGGGTCAGAAGCCAACACCGTTGTCACGCAAAGAAGTTGAAACTTTCTTGTCTGCAAAGGGCGATGGCCAAGATGCACCAAAGCGCAAAGCACCGAAGATGGAATACGACGTCGGCGAAAGTGTTCGCGTCAAAGAAGGTCCATTCGCAGATTTCAACGGCACCATTGCCGAAATCAACACCGATCATCTCAAACTTAAAGTTCTCGTCAACATCTTTGGTCGTGAGACCTTGGTGGAGATGGATTTCAGTCAGGTCGCCAAGCTCTAGGGCTATTGGCATCACAGTCGTAATAAGGAAACATAGCCATGGCAAAAAAGAAACTCGCAGCAATCGTCAAGATTCAAATTCCAGCCGGAAAAGCAACACCTGCTCCACCAGTCGGTACAGCACTCGGACCTCACGGAATCCAGATCATGGACTTCGTAAAGCAGTACAACGCTGCAACTGAATCGCAAGCAGGAACAATTATTCCTGTTGAGATCAGCATTTTCGAAGACCGTACGTTCACCTTCATCTTGAAGACTCCACCAACACCAGTGTTGTTGCGTCAAAAAGCTGGTCTTGAAAAAGCATCATCAACACCAGGTAAGACAATTGTCGGAAGTGTTACCGAAGCTGACATCGAAGCTGTTGCAAAGATCAAGATGCCAGACCTCAACGCATACGACCTTGAAGCTGCAAAGCAACAAGTTCGTGGAACCGCACGTTCGATGGGACTCAAAGTCGTCTGAGCTAACGCTCAACAAAAAATCTCTCGCCCAACGGAACACCTCACCAGGGCGGAGCAAACCACACACGGAAAGAAGAGGGAGGCATTATGCCGATAGCAAAAAAATATAAGGCCGCAATTGCATTGTTCGATCGCGAAGCCCAATACACACCAACCGAAGCAGCAGAGCTCATCAAGAAAACTGCAAGTGCAAAATTCGATGAATCAATCGATCTTGCAATTCGCCTCGGTGTAGACCCACGTAAAGCAGATCAAGCGGTTCGCGGAACTGTTGCACTTCCTGCAGGTTCCGGAAAGACATTGCGCATTGCAGTATTCGCTGCTGGTGATGCAGCCAACGAAGCTCGCGCCGCAGGTGCAGACCTTGTTGGTGCAGATGATCTTGCTGCCGAAATCGAAAAAGGCAACATGGACTTCGACCTTGCCATTGCAACGCCAGACATGATGCCACTTGTTGGCCGTCTTGGTCGCGTGCTTGGACCTCGTGGTCTGATGCCAAACCCAAAGACCGGAACAGTTACTAACGACGTTGGTCGTGCTGTTGCAGAGTTCATGGGCGGAAAAGTTGAATACCGCACAGACCGTTACGGCAATGTGCACGTTCGCGTTGGTAAGGCTTCGTTCAGCGTTGCTGACCTCGAGCTGAACATGCGTGCCGTTCTCGATGAAGTACAGCGTGCAAAGCCTGCGTCAGCAAAGGGCAAGTACCTTCGCAAGATCACTATCTCGTCCACCATGGGACCTGGTATCAAGATCGACGTCAACCGCCTTCGCGTCGTCGAATAATCAATCTGGGCCAAGGTGTGGTTCGAAAGTTCCACCCCTAGGCTCGTACACACAACTGATCTCTCGGTCCTCGCCGCAGACATCCGGTCCGGTTTTCCGGCTAAGGGGTTTTCCCACCTGATTAGGCGAATTCCTCACCTGCGTGGTTCATACCTCGTTCGGCGTGGCGTTCGTTATTTAGCGAGCGCCCCGAGCGAACAGCCACCAGAGTACCGACGCCATCCTGGCCCGGTCGTAGAGGACACCCCCAAGGAGGTGAAATGTCAACTGTCCGTTCCGAAAAGGAAGCCGTCGTCGCAGAAATTCGCGGCAAGATCGAGTCCGCATCCGCTGTAATCATTACTGAATACCGTGGTTTGACCGTTCAAAATCTTGCAGCACTTCGAGGCCAGCTTCGTGGTCTCGGCACCGAGTATCGCGTGTACAAAAACACGCTGTGCCGGTTCGCCGCCCGTGAAGCAGGTATTGAAGGTCTCGATGCACTATTCGTCGGCCCCACCGCTATCGCATTTGTCGATGGCGATCTAGCCGCATCCGCTAAGACCCTCAAGGATTTCGCGAAAACCAACCCATTGCTCGTCCTTCGTGGCGGTGCTGTGTCGAACAAGGTTGTTTCGGCCGAGTACATCCAAGTACTTGCCGATCTCCCATCGCGCGAAGCCATGCTCTCGCAATTTGCGGGTCTCTTGCTGGCTCTGCCACGCAATATGGCGTACGGCCTCAAAGCCCTGATCGATCAGAAGGAAGCCGCCTAAGCCGGTCCTTTAGCCAGCTTCGTGCTGGCATTTCATATCCCACCATTTATTACCCAACCCCGAACTATCGGGTTTACAACAAGGAGAGAGCAACATGGCTCTGAACAAGGAAGAGATCCTCGAAGCAATCGCAGGACTGACCGTTATTGAATTGAAAGAACTTCTCGACGCATTCGAAGAGAAGTTCGGTGTATCCGCATCAGCTCCCGTAGCTGTTATGGCAGCCGGTGGCGGCGCAGCCGCTGGTGCAGCCGAAGATGAGAAGGACGAATTTGACGTCATCCTCACCGAGGGTGGAGCACAAAAGATTCAGGTCATCAAGGCTGTACGTGAAATCACGAGCCTTGGCCTCAAAGAGGCAAAAGACCTCGTGGACGCAGCACCAAAGCCAGTCCTCGAAAAAGTCAGCAAGGACGATGCCGAGAAGGCAAAGGCCAAGCTTGTCGAGGCCGGCGCAACCGTCGAACTCCGCTAAATCGTTGCGCGGCAAGCCGCGCAGCCTAAAGACTTCGGTCGTTTCAGTTCCCCGTTGCCCATTTGGGTGGCGGGGAACTGGCATTTCTGGGGTCAGAAGCGTAAGAAAATGGTCGGGGGTGCTTGACACTGACCCCGAAGGGGCGTACCTTGCCCGTCAGCGAGAGCGATCTTCCGGGCGGGAGGTCAATTTTCCCCACCCTAAGCACGGAAAACGGCGATAGCGTACTTCCCTGTCGTGTCTCACTCCTTCTGCTTTCGCATTGCCCAAAATCAGTGCATCAGCCGAAATGGGTGCGTCATGACGCTTCCTCGTCCCGCCTGTCAGGAGTAATCGTGGCCCCTCGTTCTTTGTCACATGAGCGCTATTCGTTCGCAAATCTACTTGAGCATTTAGAGCTCCCAGATCTGATTGCGGTACAACGCGAATCATTTGAGTGGTTCATGAAAGAAGGACTCGCAGAAACTTTCCGCGACATTTCTCCTATCTCTGATTATTCAGGAGACCTTCGTCTCGAACTTGAGTTTGATCCAAACGATGAAGATCTTTGCCCCGGACCAAAGTTCACCGAAGAAGAGTGCCGCGAGAAGGAATTAACTTTCTCCACTCCAGTATTCGTGCGCGCCGTTTTCTCAAACCGCACAACAGGTGAAATCAAGGAACAAGTTGTCTTCATGGGAGATTTCCCGAAGATGACCAACAAGGGAACGTTCATCATCAACGGAACCGAGCGCGTCGTTGTTTCGCAGCTTGTCCGTAGCCCCGGAGTTATTTTCGAACCAGGAGAGCGTTACCGCCTTCGTAACTTGTCAAAGCATCAGCTTGTCAAGGGAACTGTTCACCCATACCGCGGTGAGTGGTTGGAATTCGACGTTGAGCACAAGCCAGGTAAAGACGTAACAGCAGGTACACGTGTTGCACGTAAGCGCCGCATGGGAATCTTTACTTTGTTGCGCGCACTCGGATACGACGAAGCAGGCGCACCTGGATTCCTCGATCGTTTCGTTCAGTACTTCGATTTCCTTGAAGGACAGTGGGAAAAAGAGCGCCACATCGCGCCAACCCGCGAAGAAGCATTGCTTGAAATTTACAAGCGCGCACGCCCAGGCGAGCCAGCGACTGCTGAATCAGCACGCGTGTACTTCGAAGGTGCATTCTTTGAAAATCGTCGCTATGACCTCAGCCGCGTTGGCCGTTACAAGATCAACCGTAAGTTGGGCGATGAAGTTGCAAAACTCACCAGCATGTTTGGTCTCACACCAGACCAGCTTGACCTTCCAACAGACGAGACTGAAGTTCTTACAAAGTGTGAAGTGTTGGCAGCAGTGTCGTACATGTTGCACCTTGTAAAGCAAGAGCCTGGCTACCGTCTTGACGACCAGGACCACTTTGCAAACCGTCGTGTTCGTTCAGTTGGTGAACTCATTCAGAACCAAGTTCGTATTGGTCTGTCACGTATGGAGCGCGTCGTTCGCGAGCGCATGACAACGCAAGACGTTGAAGCCATTACGCCACAAACTCTTATCAACATTCGTCCAGTTGTTGCTTCAATCAAAGAGTTCTTCGGAACTTCTCAGTTGTCGCAGTTCATGGACCAAGTCAACCCGTTGTCGGGTCTTACTCACCGCCGTCGCTTGTCAGCGCTCGGACCTGGTGGTTTGTCACGCGAGCGCGCTGGCTTCGAAGTTCGAGACGTCCACTTCTCTCACTATGGTCGTATGTGTCCGATTGAAACACCAGAAGGTCCGAACATTGGTCTTATCGGTGCGTTGTCTTCATATGCACGCATCAACCAGTTTGGTTTCATTGAGACTCCGTACCTGCGCGTGCGCAACGGAAAAGTCACAAAAGAAATCCAGTACATGGCTGCTGACGAAGAAGAGAAGTACACCGTTGCTCAGGCGAATACGCCAATTGAAAAAGATGGTTCCTTCAAAGGCACGCGCGTTCTCTGTCGTCGTTCACCACAAGCAGCAAGCCTTGATGACTTGCGCAAGATGCTTGAAGCAGAAAGCTTCTTTGGTGCCACCACTGACATCGTGTCTGTAACACCAGATGAGGTTGACTTCATCGACGTTTCACCAAAGCAGATCGTTTCTGTTGCTACAGCTCTTATTCCTTTCCTTGAACATGACGACGCAAACCGTGCCTTGATGGGTGCAAACATGCAGCGCCAGGCCGTGCCATTGGTACGTTCAGAAGCACCGTACGTAGGTACCGGAATTGAAAAGCGTGCAGCTCATGACGGCGCAGACGTCATCCTTGCCGTAGATGATGGTGAAGTCACCGAAGTCTCAGGCGAAATGATTGTCGTTAAGTACGCAGGAAATAGCAAGGGCACCGAGCACAAGTTGATGAAGTTCAACCGCTCGAACCAAGACACCTGCATCAACCAAATCATCCGTGTTACTGAAGGTCAAAAAGTTGTGAAGGGCCAACTGCTTGCAGATGGTCCATCAACTGACGACGGTGAACTTGCACTCGGTAAAAACTTGCTCGTGGCACTTATGCCATGGGAGGGCTACAACTTCGAGGACGCCATCATCCTTAGCGAGCGCATCGTTCGTGACGATGTTCTTACATCAATCCATATTCACAACTATGAAGTTGATGCTCGTGACACAAAGCTCGGACCTGAAGAAATTTCTCGCGACATTCCAAACTTGTCAGACGAAATTGTTCGCGACCTTGACGACGAAGGAATCATTCGCATTGGTGCTGAAGTCAGCCCTGGCGATGTTCTTGTCGGAAAAGTTACTCCTAAGGGTGAAACAGAACTCACACCAGAAGAGCGCTTGTTGCGCGCAATCTTTGGTGAGAAGGCTCGCGAAGTTCGCGACACATCACTCAAAGTTCCTCACGGTGAGGGCGGGAAAGTTATTGACGTCAAGGTGTTCTCTCGGGAACGCGGCGATGAACTTCCACCAGGCGTGAACCAACTTGTTCAAGTGTTCGTTGCACAGAAGCGTAAAATCTCTGTCGGTGACAAACTCGCTGGACGTCACGGTAACAAGGGTGTTATTTCAAAGATCCTTCCAGTTGAAGACATGCCGTACCTCGATGACGGAACATCTGTTGACATCATCTTGAACCCACTTGGTGTTCCAAGCCGAATGAACGTAGGTCAGGTGCTTGAAGCGCATCTTGGTTACGCAGCACGTTGGGGTTGGACCGATCCAAAGACCGGAAACACCATTGGTGAGAACCCTCGCCTTGGAACTGAAAACAAGACTCGTTCAGCAACAGATCCTGCAACGTTCATTGCAACACCAATTTTCGATGGTGCTCAGTGGGACGAAGATGATAAAGCCGGAGAACATCCGACAATTCAAAAAATCTTTACTGATCACCTGAACGCCGACCGTGCCGATGGCAAGCTCGACGAATCAGGAAAGCCAGCCAAGCTCATCAAGAGCAACGGCAAAACGCAATTGCGCAACGGCCGTACCGGTGAGATCTATGACAACGACGTCACCGTTGGCTACATGTACATCTTGAAACTGCATCACCTTGTCGACGACAAGATCCATGCCCGTTCCACTGGCCCATACAGCATGATCACACAGCAACCGCTTGGTGGTAAGGCACAGTTTGGTGGCCAGCGCTTCGGAGAAATGGAAGTGTGGGCACTCGAGGCCTATGGCGCCGCGTACTGCTTGCAAGAACTTCTCACCATTAAGTCCGACGACGTGCTTGGTCGCGTCAAGGTCTATGAAGCGATCGTCAAAGGTGACAACATTCCTGAGCCTGGCATTCCCGAGTCCTTCAAGGTACTCATGAAGGAAATGCAGTCTTTGTGCCTCAACGTCGAAGTTCTCGACACTGCTGGCAAGGAAATAGAAATGCACGAATTTGATGATGAGATCTACCGCACTGCGGAAGAACTCGGAATTGACATCAGTCGTCCAGAGCGTGGCTCTGATGATGACGACCGTGACCGCCGCCCGGCGCGCGCCTACTGATCCACTGACTCGAAGGAAAAGACACTCCCATGCTCGACGTAAATATGTTCGACCAGCTCCGTATTGGGCTGGCAACTGCAGAACAAATCCGCTTGTGGTCTAAAGGCGAAGTAAAAAAGCCTGAAACCATTAACTACCGCACACTGCGTCCTGAAAAGGACGGACTCTTTTGCGAAAAGATCTTCGGACCTACTCGTGACTGGGAGTGCTACTGCGGTAAGTACAAGCGTGTTCGCTTTAAGGGAATCATCTGTGAGCGTTGTGGCGTTGAAGTCACACGTTCAAAAGTGCGTCGTGAGCGCATGGGCCACATCGAACTTGCTGCACCAGTTGTGCACATTTGGTACCTCCGCGGTACCCGTTCATGGCTTGCCTATCTTCTCGGTGGCCTCGAGCCCAAAGAAGAGTTGAAGGCAAAGCAACTCGAAAAGGTTATTTACTTCGCTGCGTACCTAGTTTCAACTGTTGATGATGACAAGCGTCATGCTGATCACAAGCAGCTCGAAGAGGATTACCTCGAAGAGTGTGAAGCGATTACCAAAGACCGCGAGAAGTCAATGAAGGCCAAGCTCAAAGAGCAAGAGGCTGAATTGAAGGCGATGGAGAAGGATGGCGCGAAAGAGTCAGACATCAAAGCTCGTCAGAAGATCATGGACAAAGAAGAGCAGTCACTCCGTGATCGCTTCGACAACGAAATGGATCTTGTTAAGCGCGCATGGGATGAATTCGCTTCATTGCACCCTCGCAAAATCATCGAAGACGAAGCGCTGTGGCGTGAAATCAAAGATCGTTATCAGGATTACTTCACCGGTGGAACTGGTGCAGATGCAATCAAGATGCTTATCGACTCCATCGACTTCGATTCTGAAGAAATCAAGATTCGCGATGCCATTGAAAATGGTCTTAAGGGTAAGCCACTGTCTGCACAGCGCAAGCAGAAGGCAATCAAGCGCCTCAAGATCGTTGCATCGTTCAACCAGCGTGATGAATCAGGTCGTCGGGTCAACAGCCCGAAGGCAATGATTCTCGATGTTGTTCCTGTTATCCCTCCAGACCTTCGTCCGATGGTTCAGTTGGAAGGTGGACGTTTTGCTACGTCAGACCTCAACGACTTGTACCGCCGTGTGATTAACCGCAACAACCGTTTGCGTCGTCTGCTTGATCTTGGTGCACCTGAAATTATCGTCAACAACGAAAAGCGCATGCTGCAAGAAGCAGTTGACGCATTGTTCGACAATGGTCGTCGTGGTCGTCCAGTCACTGGCCCAGGTAACCGCCCACTGAAGTCATTGTCAGACATGTTGAAGGGTAAGCAAGGACGTTTCCGTCAGAACTTGCTCGGTAAGCGTGTTGACTACTCAGGTCGTTCAGTAATTGTTGCTGGTCCTACATTGCGTTTGCACCAGTGCGGTATTCCAAAACTTATGGGCCTTGAATTGTTCAAGCCATTCGTAATGAAGCGCCTTGTCGATCTTGAATTGGCACAGAACATCAAGAGCGCAAAGCGCATGGTCGAGCGTCGTCGTCCGCAAGTGTGGGACGTTCTTGAAGACGTCATCAAAGAGCACCCAGTTATGTTGAACCGTGCTCCTACATTGCACCGTCTCGGAATTCAGGCATTCGAGCCAATCTTGGTTGAAGGTAAAGCCCTTCAAATTCACCCACTCGTATGTACAGCATTCAACGCTGACTTCGACGGTGACCAGATGGCTATCCACTTGCCACTGTCAACAGAAGCACAGGCTGAAGCTCGTGTTCTTATGTTGTCAGCCAACAACATTTTGTCACCAGCATCTGGTCGTCCAATCGTTACGCCATCACAAGACCTGATTATTGGTGGGTACTACCTCACTGAATCACGCGTTGGTGTGAAGGGTGAAGGTCGTTCCTTCGGTCGTCGCTGGGAAGTATTCCGTGCGCTCGATGAAAAGTCGATCGACCTTCACGCAATCATCAACATGTATGACCGTGATGAAAACGGCAAGCGTGTTGCATTTACAACCACTCCTGGACGCTTGTTGTTCGAAGAGACTCTTCCTGCTGATTATCCAGCCCGATTCGGTCACATCGATTTCACCATTAAGAAGTCAGAGATGGGCGTCATTGTTGAGCGCTTGTCAGATCATTACGACAAGTCAATCATCGCTGACACTCTCGACTCAATGAAGGCAATCTGCTATCGCTACGCATCGCAGTCCGGTCTTACCGTTTCTATTGAGGACGTAAAAACTCCTAAGTCGAAGCGCAAAATTCTTGATGATTACGAAAAGCAAGCAGACAAGGTTGAAAACCAGTTCCGTCGCGGAATCATCACTGATGGTGAGCGTCGTCAACAGGAAGTAACAATCTGGACCGATGCAACTGCAGAAGTTCAGGCAGCAATGGTTGAAGAATTCAAAGCTGACTTGTTCAACCCAATCGACATCATGGTCGGTTCTGGTGCTCGTGGAAACATGACCCAGATGCGTCAGATCGCGGGTATGCGCGGACTCGTATCGAACCCTCGTGGTGACATGATTCCTCGTCCTATCAAGAGCAACTTCCGTGAAGGTCTTGAAACACTTGAGTACTTCATTGCTACTCCAGGTGCACGTAAAGGTCTTGTAGACACCGCACTTCGTACTGCTGACTCTGGTTACCTCACACGTCGTCTCGTCGACGTTGCACAGGAACTCATCGTTCGTGAAGATGACTGTGGCACACGTCTTGGCCTTTGGGTTGAGAATGTAAAGGTTGATGCCGGCACAGTTCGTGGTTACCTCGAAACAAAGTTGTTCGGCCGTTCACTGCTAAACGATGTGACTCTCAGCGATGGCTCTGTCATTCCAAAGAACACAATCGTTGGCGACATCGAAATGGAGCAGTTGCGTACTGACCCATCATTCGATCGCGTTCAGGTGCGTTCTGTTGTGTCATGTGACGCAGTACTTGGTGTTTGCGCACTCTGCTACGGCCGTTCACTTGCAACTGGAAAGTCCATTGAACTTGGTGAGGCTGTTGGCGTTATTGCTGCACAGTCCATCGGCGAGCCAGGAACACAGCTCACCATGCGTACCTTCCACACTGGTGGTGTTGCAGGTAAAGACATCGCCGGTGGTTTGCCACGCGTTGTTGAATTGTTCGAGTCACGTACTCCAAAGGGTTCAGCACGTCTTGCAAAAGCAACTGGTGTTATTCGTATCGGTGAAGATGAAGGAAAGGGAATCCCCATCAATGTCATCGATGACAAGGGTGAAGAGCACCTCATTCTTCTTCCATCAGGAAGTCGTCCAAAAGTTAAAGATGGTCAGAACATTGAAGCTGGTCAGCCTGTAACTGATGGTCCATGGGATCCAAAAGAAATCATGGAGATCCTCGGAATTCGTAACACGCAGCAGTACCTCGTTGAAGAAGTACAGAAGGTGTATCGCGACCAAGGTGTAGCAATTCACGATAAGCACATCGAACTTATTGTTCGTCAGATGACTCGTCGTGTTGGTGTTCAAGAAACTGGCGACACCGGTTTCCTTCCTGGCGAGCGTGTTGATGCGAAGCGATTCCGCGACACAAACCGCGCCATGGTGGAAGCAGGAAAGCGCCCAGCAGAAGGTCGCCCTGAAATCATGGGAATCACCAAAGCTT
>JBIILS010000114.1:0-3579 GCA_044232585.1 Ilumatobacteraceae bacterium | reverse complement strand
CCTGGTCATGATGTGGAAGTGCTTGCAGCTATTCGTGATGCTGTGGGTGTTGAGTACGCGCTTCAAGCTGATGCCAACGGTGCGTATGGTGCTGACGATATTGACTTGCTTGTCTCGCTAGACAAGTTTGCCTTGCAATTTATAGAGCAACCATTTGCAGCTGATGATTTGGATTCTCACGCGGAACTGTTGCATCGTTCTGCTACGTCTGTATGTCTTGATGAATCGGTGAACTCCATAAGTCAGTTATTGAACGCACTAGATCGTGGTGCGTGCGATGTAGTGAACATCAAGCCATCGCGTGTAGGCGGTATTCGTGATGCGATTGCGATGCATGATGTCCTTATTGATCGTGGCATTGATGCGTGGGTTGGCGGGATGCTCGAATCGGGCATCGGGCGTGCCTCGTGTCTGGCACTTGCTGCAATGCCTGGGTTCACATTGACTCCCGACTTGTCTGCTTCTGCCCGATACTTCGCCTCTGATGTCACTCGGCCTTTTGTGCTTGAAGATGGCATGTTGCAGGTGCCTACGGGGCTTGGGATTGGCGTTGAACCATTGCCTGAGGTGCTTACTGGTGATGGCGTGACAATTGAAACGTTGTTTCAGCGCTAATTCGTGGCACGATTTCACCCATGAGTTCTTCAGACACGTTCAGCCTTGATGCGATGCTTGCAGACCTCGATGCGTTGGTGTCATGCGAATCTCCATCACGCGACATTGAACGTTTGCAGGCTCACGCGCAGTTGTTGTCAGGACTTATGGAACGCATGCTCGGATCTGCACCAACATTGATTGATTCACCAGTGGGCCCACACATTCATTGGCGTGGCGGCAACGACCCGAAGGTTCTCATATTGGGCCACCACGACACCGTGCATCCTGCTGGCACATTGTCTCGGTTGCCATTTGCTGTGCGCGACGGAATCGCAACGGGGCCTGGAGTCTTTGACATGAAGGCAGGCATTGTTCAGGCCATCTATGCAGTTGCTTCGTTAGCGGATTCTTCGCACGTAGAGATTCTGCTGAGTGCCGATGAAGAGATTGGTTCGCACGCATCACGTGCACTTATTGAAGAACGTGCGATTGCGTGTGGAGCTGTATTGGTGCTTGAACCAAGCGCAGATGGCGGCGCACTAAAGATTGGCCGCAAGGGAACTGGCACAATCAATCTGGCAATTGAAGGCCGCGCATCACATGCGGGGCTCGAACCAGAAAAGGGAATCAACTCGTTGGTGGAATTAGCCACACTGATTCCGCAGATCGTCGCCATTGCTGATGAGTCAATGGGAACAACTGTGACCCCAACTCTTGCGTCTGCCGGCACGGCAGACAATGTGGTGCCTGCGCTCACCACGTGTGCAGTTGATGTGCGTGTTGCAGTGCCAACCGAGAAGCCACGAGTAGAAGCTGCGTTCGCCGCCTTGCGTCTACAACACCCAGAAGCTCGTCTCGTTGTGTCTGGTCAGATTGGTCGACCACCAATGCATGAATCAGCAGCAGCAGGACTATTTCCTATTGCGACTGCAGTGGCGGCACGCATTGGTATCAGTTCACTCAACGGTGTTGTTGTGGGTGGTGGCTCAGACGGCAACTTCACAGCTGCTGTTGGCGTTGAAACACTTGATGGTTTAGGCGCAGTCGGTGGTGGCGCACATGGCGATACAGAACATGTTGTGGTTGCAACTATGCCGCAACGTGCAGCGTTGTTAGCTGGTTTATGTCAGGAATTGTCTTCGATGGCCAAGAGGCCACCGCTTGGCAACGTGCCAGCACCGCGATAAACCTGCAACTTCGCACGGCTGTCGTCGATATCTAGATTGCGCATGGTGAGTTGACCAATACGGTCAAGCGGCCCGAATGCTGAATCTTCAACACGTTCCATGCTGAGACGGTCAGGTGCATATGTGAGGTTCGGACTTGTCGTGTCAAGAATGCTGTAATCATCTCCGCGGCGCAAGCGAACAGTGACTTCACCGGTGATTGCAGTACCCACCCAACGCATGAGTGGTTCACGCAGCATTAGCGATTGCGGATCAAACCAACGACCTTCGTATAGCAAACGACCCAGGCGACGGCCCATGGTGCGGTAGTTCTCAAGTGTTGCTTCGTTATGAATGCCAGTAGCAAGGCGCTCGTATGCAATGTGCAGCAATGCAAGGCCAGGGGATTCGTAAATTCCACGGCTCTTTGCTTCGATGATGCGGTTTTCAATTTGGTCGCTCATGCCAAGACCATGACGGCCACCAATGGCATTTGCTTCCAAGACAAGATCAACTTGCGATTTGAATTCTTTACCATTGATTGCAACGGGGAAACCTTCATGGAATCGAATTGATACAACTTCTGACGCAATAGAAATGCTCTCGTCCCAATGAGCAACACCCATGATTGGTTCGACAAGTTCCATTCCGTTGTTGAGTTCTTCCAACAGTTTTGCTTCGTGAGTTGCACCCCAAATATTTGAGTCTGTTGAATACGCTTTTTCTTTCGAGGCTTTGTACGGCAATTTACGAGCCGTAAGGAATTCGCTCATCTCGGTACGCCCACCCATCTCGTCAACAAAGGTGGGGTCAAGCCATGGCTTGTAGATACGTAGGGCAGGGTTCACCATGAGGCCGTAGCGATAGAAGCGCTCGATGTCGTTGCCTTTATATGTGCTGCCATCACCCCAGATGTCGACTGAGTCTTGGCGCATCGCGCGTACGAGCAATGTTCCGGTGACAGCACGACCCAATGGGGTGGTGTTGAAATATGTTTTGCCAGCGGTAGTGATGTGGAATGCACCGCACTGCAATGCAATGAGGCCTTCGTGCACTAATTCTTCACGGCAATCAACGAGGCGCGCAATCTCTGCGCCGTATTCTTTGGCCCTACCAGGAATGCCAGAAAGATCTGTCTCATCTGGCTGTCCGAGGTCTGCTGTGTAGGCACATGGAATGGCGCCCTTTTCGCGCATCCACGCAACGGCCGCTGATGTATCTAGGCCACCAGAAAATGCAATGCCGACGCGTTCGCCAGCTGGGAGGGTGGTAAGTACCTTTGACATGCCCTCAACGGTACTGGCGCATGACCACGACTACAGCGATGGATTCCATTAGGGCAGCGATACCAATGACGACAACAGCAAGGGAGATGGCTGGGTTCGACGTGAGTTCAGCAATTCCGGTTGCAATTAGTGCAAGCGAGCACACCCAACTAGTCGTTGTCATGTGGCGCGGATAGCGCAATGTGGCGACCAGTGGGAGAAGGACTATGGCAAGAGGGATTGTGATGAGGAAGGGTGATGCAGGTGTTGACGGTGGTCCTAGCCACCAGATGGGTCGCCCAATAGTGCGGCTAGAAATGGCCACTGCGAGTAGGGCCCCAAATACGCCCGCCCATGTGATGGTGGAGACAGTTCGCCACCCGTCGCTTGGGAGCGCCTCAATTGGTTCAGGGGGAGTGTCGAGATCCATACTTGCCACCGTACTCAGCCAGCCTCCATGAGAAGCGACACCTATGGATAGCCTGCATCCGTATGGAAAAGTCGCCATTCAATAAATTGTCGATCTTTTTTCCTATGTGGAACGAGGAGTC
>JBIILS010000113.1:0-3589 GCA_044232585.1 Ilumatobacteraceae bacterium | reverse complement strand
CCAACAATTGCAATCACACGCGCTGGTGCTGACACCTCTTTCACATCGTCTCGAGCACCGATGACAAGAACTACTAACGCACCAAGTAGAACACCAGTTAGTTCGCTGTTTCCCTGAAACAACGCGGTAAACCGATCCATTCTCCACGCGAGTCCGATTGCAGCAACGACTCCAGCGAATAATGCAATGCCCCCGACATTCGGAGTCGGCACAGTGTGAACTTTTCGTTCATCAGGCATTGCCACCCAACTTCGCTCGCGTGCAAACCACCGAACAACTGGCGTCGTAATCAGAGTGACGAACATCGCGAACAGTCCGACGATGAGATATCCGTTTGTGTCACCCATTAGAGGACGAGCCTAGATGACTGATCCACTCGGATCGTTTCCGTCACAATTTGTGGGGATAAACGGGGAATTTGGCACAGAGTGCTGCAACTTTGGATTTCACTGCGGCGACCGCCGCTGCATCATCACGATGACGAAGAGCTTCTGCAATCAATGAAGCAATCACTGGCATCTCTGCTTCAGTCATTCCTTGTGTTGTCACAGAAGGTGTTCCGATACGCACACCTGAAGTTACGAATGGGCTTCGCGGATCATCAGGAACTGTGTTCTTGTTCAGGGTGATACCCGCTTCATCAAGCACTAATTGCGCAACTTTCCCAGTGCACTCAGCATCGAATGGGCGTAGGTCTACAACCATCAAGTGCGTATCTGTGCCGCCACTAACAAGGCGGAAACCTTCTTTGGTAAGTGCAGCAGCCAATGCAGAAGCGTTCTTCACAATTTGGTGCGCATATGCAGAGAACGAAGGGTCAAGTGCTTCACGGAATGCAACAGCCTTTGCCGCAACAGCATGTTCCAGTGGGCCGCCTTGGCTTCCTGGGAATACCGCCTTGTCAATGGCTTGTGCATGCACTGCCTTACTAAGAATGCAACCGCCGCGTGGGCCACGCAATGTTTTGTGCGTAGTGAACGTAACAACGTCGGCGTATGGCACGGGGTTCGGGTGTGCACCACCAGCTACAAGACCAGCCAAGTGAGCGATGTCGAACATCAACAATGCGCCAACCTCATCAGCAATTGCTTTGAACGGTTCTGGATCAAGTCGACGCGGATAGCTAGTAGTTCCGGCAACAATCATCTTTGGACGATGTTCAAGAGCAAGATCGCGCATTTCTTCAAAGTCGATTCGCTCTTCACCTGAAGTGACCCCATATGACTTGAAGTTGTACAGAATGCCGCTCGCATTGACTGGTGAGCCGTGAGTGAGGTGGCCGCCGTGGTCAAGACTGAGGCCAAGAACAGTGTCACCCGGGTTCAAAAGGCCTAAATAAACCGCCATGTTTGCGCTTGCACCCGAGTGTGGCTGCACATTTGCGTGCTCTGCACCAAACAATTGCTTCACGCGCGAAATTGCTAACGCTTCGATTTCATCAACGTTGACGTTGCCGCCGTAGTAACGCTTACCTGGGTATCCCTCGCTGTACTTGTTCGTCAGGATGGAACCGGTTGCGTGCATTACTGCAGGCGACGTGAAGTTTTCACTTGCAATCAACTGCAGTCCGGTTGTCTGACGAATCCGTTCTGTTTCGAGAAGGTCAAAGACCGCATTGTCTGGGTCCGTGTCGGAAGGAAAAGGCATTACTTGCTCGATTCTTGTTGCTCGATTTCGGCCAACATCGCTACGCGACGTTCGTGACGGCCTGCCTCGAAGGGGGTTGATAAAAATGTTGAAAGGATCTCTTCGGCAAGGCCTTCGCCAACAACTCGCGCGCCCATCGACAACACGTTTGCATTGTTATGTGATCGCGCCATGCGAGCGGTGTACAAGTCGTTACACAATGCCGCACGAACACCGTGCACTTTGTTTGCTGCAAGCTGTTCGCCTTGGCCACTTCCGCCAAGAACAATTCCTAGATCAGCTTTGCCATCGCGGACGTGACGACCGACTGAAGCACAGATTGGCGGGTAGTCACAACTCTCGGTGGAATGGGTGCCGAGGTCGATGACGTCGTGCCCTTGATTCGTAAGCACATCAATAAGGTGCTGTTTCAGGGTGTAGCCAGCGTGGTCGGCACCAATTGCAATTCGGGACATCTCATTCAGAGTAGTAGAGGCGTTATGTCTACGACCTAGCGTTATGGCATGACAATTGACCCACGCACCCCCGTTCTTATCGGTACCGGCCAAGTACTGCAGCGTGCCGAGGGTCTTGATGATGCTCGCGACCCCGTAGCGCTCATGGTTGAAGCCATCTCACTTGCTGCTTCTGATGCAGGACTGTCCTCAGTGCCAAACCCCGATGCCATACGTGTTGTCAGTCTTTTGTCATGGAAATACGGCAACCCGGCCCATTTCATAGCTCAAGACCTCGGACTTACTCCACGTGAGCTTGGCCTGTCAGCCATGGGCGGCAATACTCCGCAAACTTTGGTGAACACTGCATCGCGCCAAATTCTTGCCGGTGAAGTTGACCTTGTCATTTTGACTGGCGGAGAAACAACACGTACACGTGCTCGATACAGCAAAGCCGGCCTCACCCCTGACTGGCGAACAACCGACATTGCGCCTGTTCCCGTCTCTGAAGATCTCACGATGAACATGCCAGAGGAACTGGCTCGCAAAATCATGATGCCAATTCAGATCTATCCCCTCTTCGAAACAGCACTGCGCGCACAGGCAGGACGGTCTATTGCGGATCATCAAGTTCATATCAGCGAGTTGTACGCCCGCTTTAGCGCCGTGGCCGCAACGAATCCGTATGCATGGAACAAGAAGCAATACACAGCAGAAGAAATACGAACTGTTTCTGACACGAATCGAATGATCGGTTTCCCGTATCCGAAGTTGATGAACTCAAACAACGATGTCGACATGTCTGCTGCTCTCATCTTGTGCTCAGCTGAGAAAGCAACAGCACTTGGCGTACCTCGCGATCGTTGGATTTTCCCACAATCCGGAAGCGATGCTCACGAACACGCATTCATTTCACATCGCAATCATTTCTACGACACACCTGCAATCGAATTGGCCGGTCGTCGAGTGTTGGAACTTGCTGGACTTTCAATCAATGACATCGACCTTGTTGATCTGTACTCGTGCTTCCCCTCTGCCGTGCAGCTTGGTGCGAAATCTCTCGGGCTTGACATCAATGGTCAACTCACTCGCACAGGCGGCTTGCAATTTGGTGGAGGACCATGGAACAACTACGTCATGCACGCCATTGCAACTGTTGCTGGTGAATTGCGCAGCGGGGTGGGCTCTACTGGGCTCGTGTGGGCAAACGGCGGGTACACCACGAAACATGCATTCGGTGTGTATGCAACCACCCCACCAAAGAACGGTTTCGCATACGACTACCCGCAAGACCAGATAGACGCATTGCCGCGCAGATCGCTCGCATCACCTGCAGATGCAGCCGGCGAAATGACTATCGAGGGTTACTCAGTGATGCATGACCGTGAGGGCAATCCCGAACGTTCAATCGCATCATGCATCCTCGCTGATGGTCGACGCGCCTGGGCAGACACCACAGACGTTGGCATTGGTCGCGATATGTGCATCAATGAATGGGTCGGCCGCAC
>JBIILS010000163.1:0-3693 GCA_044232585.1 Ilumatobacteraceae bacterium | reverse complement strand
ATTAGAGATGCCGAAATGTGATGTATAGATCTATTAATAGTAATAAGTGCTGTGGATTGTGGACGGTGAGCATCTGAGCCATATGGGTGCTGAAAAGACCATGTGCACGGCGAAGGACTGGATAACACAGGTTGCGCGCGTGTAATTAAAGAGGGTGTGGACGACGTGGTACTTATACCCATTCGTCCCCAAGAGGCACACAGGTTCATCCCCACGAGATTCACAGCCTGGTGTGTCATCGAATTATGAGTTCTTGATTCGGGCCGTGATGGTTGTGACAAGGTCAAATGTCTGTTTGTCCTCGCGCATCAGGCGTTGGGTTTTGTCGACTGCATGGATGACCGTGGTGTGATCACGGCCGCCGAAGAGACGGGCAATCGCCGGGTAGCTGAGCTCGGTCATGTCACGGAATACGTACATGGCGATCTGGCGGGCAGAAACTAGTGGTCGCTGGCGAGACTTGCCCTTGAGGGCCTCGACTGAGAAGCCCATGAATTCGGCGATCTCGGCCAACATTTCCTCGTCGGTGCGATTCTTTGGTGCCGAGGCGGTGAGAAGGTCGGCCAACTGCTGCTGGGCCATCTCTACTGACGCCGGCTCGCGGGTGAGGTTGGCATAGGCGGTGACACGGATGAGGGCGCCTTCCAACTCACGAATGTTCGAGGTGATGTTGGTGGCGATGAACTCAAGAACATCGGCTGGCAGAGGAGTGTTGTCTCGCTCGGCCTTATTTCGCAAGATCGCGAGGCGAGTTTCGATGTCCGGAGGCTGAATATCGGTGATGAGGCCCCAGCGGAAACGGCTGCGGAGGCGATCTTCCAAGGTTGGGATGTTGTCTGGCATCCGGTCAGAGGAAATAACGATCTGTTTGTTGGCTCCGTGGAGCGAGTTGAAGGTGTGGAAAAACTCCTCTTGGAGCCCTTCTTTACCCTCCATGAACTGGATGTCGTCAATGAGCAAAACATCGACATCGCGGTAGCGCCTTTTGAAGGCCGCGGTGGTGTTTGTACGAATTGCATCGACGTATTCGTTCAAGAAAGTTTCTGTCGAGACGTAACGAACTTCGTAGTGCGCGTAATGAGCGTGCACGTACCAACCGATTGCTTGCAAAAGGTGAGTCTTGCCTAATCCGGCTTGTCCGTAAATGAAGAGAGGGTTGTATGAACGCGCTGGAGTCTCAGCAACACGCAATGCAGCAGCAAGGGCGAACTGGTTAGACGCACCTTTCACGAAGTTGTCGAATGTGTAACGAGGGTTCAGGCCTACTGCTAAACCCCTGCCGTTATTGGTGTTTGTGGCAACGGCTGCGGTCTCTGGAGATTCAACTACTGCAAGGTCAGACTCGGTCGCTGGTTGAAGGTCGCTGATCTCGATAATGAGTTCGCGATCGCTCTCACCGATCTCGTCGAGCGCATCAACGACAAGTGGGCGGTAACGAGTAACGATGCGGTCGCGCACATGCGCGTTAGGAACTTGTAGACGAAGCGACTCATCAGTGCTTGTAAGAGCGACAACGTCGTTGAATGTTGAGTACCACACGCCTTCAGACACTTGTGCTTTGAGGAGTTGTGCTGTTGCATTCCACACTGCTTCGTGATTGCTCATTTGTGGCTCCTTTTGGCTCGTCCACAGCACAATCCACAGGCTGTGGATGACTGCATGGGGGAATTCCCCTGGGTAGATGACCGTAGCAGGACTTGTGGATAAGCCAAATTTGGCGGGTCGCGGTGGGACGGGTCCCGAGCCCGTTAGCCTGTGCCAGACGTTCGTCTCGTACCGCTGGTACAGGTTCGTTCTCATAATCCGCGCTTCTTTGCCGAAGCTTGTCCCAATAGGAGGCGCCATGAAGCGCACCTTTCAGCCCAACAACCGACGCAAACTTCGTAAGCATGGCTTTCGTTCGCGCATGAGCACACGTGCCGGCCGCGCAATCTTGAAGAACCGTCGGGCCAAGGGCCGTCACCGCCTCAGCGCTTGATCGGCCGCATCCAGAGCCGATCCACCTTTCAGCGCGTTCGCGCAGAAGGGCGTCATGTTCGTTCTGGTCCGCTGTCCTGCACCATGTTGCTTGACTCCACTCTCTCTCACCCTCACGTGGGCTACGCCTTAGGGCGCGGCTACGGGTCTGCCGTGCGCCGCAACCGTTTGCGCCGCCAACTTCGTGAACTTGTGAAAACCCGTGAGGCCGCAATGCCGGCAGGCGTGTATGTCTTTGGGGCATCTCCACGTGCCCATGGCGTTGCCTTTACAGAACTCGGACGCCACCTCGATTCGCTTCTGGTCAAGTGTGCAGGAGGCGCGAAATGAGCACCGAGGCCTGCACCGACCACGAGCATTTCACAAAACCACAAAGTGCCATGTTGAAGGCCATTTTGTTTTACCAAGTAGCACGCGAAGGTCGTCCTTCGCCGTGCCGCTTCTACCCCACCTGTTCTCACTATGCGGTGGAAGCCATTGAAACTCACGGATCTGTCCGCGGGCTGTGGCTCACTATTCGCAGACTGATCCGTTGTCGACCATTCGGGCCATCCGGAGTCGACCCAGTACCTGCCCCGCGAGGGGCTGCCTAGAAAGGCCCAATATGTTCCAAGCAGGCGCATGGCTCATCGACACCGCTTACGGGTGGGTGCACAACTACGCAATAGCAATTGCCATAGTGGCACTTGCCATCATGATTTTGATTACCCCGCTCACAATGAAGAGCACCAAGGGAATGCTGGAAATGCAACGTCTCCAACCAGAGATGAAAAAGCTGCAGAACCAACACAAGGGTGACCGCCAAAAGCTGAACGAAGAGATGATGAAGCTCTATCAAGAGCACAAGGTGAACCCTCTTGCATCGTGCTTGCCGTTGCTGGCCCAGATGCCGGTGTTCATCATCATGTTCCGTGTGTTAAGTGGCTTGACGAAAAAAGACCAAATGACGGGCCTTTTTGACCCTCATTACATCTCAGATAGCTCAGACCTTTCCATTGCTCTACGTCAAGTAAGCAAGATGATGTCGTTTGGTCTTGACCTTGCCATCACGCCGGCTGATGCCATGAGGCAGAACTTTGCCCACGGAATTTGGTACGCGCTTCTCGTTGTGTTGCTTGGTGCATTGTTCCTTGTGCAGCAGCGCATGGTGGCTAGCCGCACACCAACAAACGCTGGAATGTCAGCAACACAGGCCAAGATCATGCAGTACATGCCCGTTGCATTTGCACTGTTTCAGGTCTTTTTGCCAACCAGCCTCGTGGTGTATTACCTCACTCAAACTGTTTTCCGCATCCTGCAACAGGGATACATCACTCGTCGCTTCTATGGAGAAGATGGCCTCGGCCGTCAGGCTCAAGCCGCCAGCGCATCCGCGCGCGAAATGGGCAAGGATGACGCTAAGCCCAGCAAGCAGAAGAACGAACAATCGCAAGCACCCGCTCCCATTCAGAGCAAGAGGGTTACCCCGAGCAAGAACCGTCCCGCACCAAGCGGCCGGCCGAGTCGCCCGGTTCCACCCAGCAAGCGAAACAAGTAACGCGTCACGCTGACGCACTATTCACACACAGAAATTGAGGACACCATGGAATGGGTAGAAACAACAGGCAGCACACTCGAAGAAGCCAAGGAAGCCGCGCTCGACCAATTGGGCGTTGCAGAAGATGATGCCGAATTCGAAATTGTTGACGAACCAAAGGCAGGCCTTTTCGGCCGTAC
>JBIILS010000112.1:0-3702 GCA_044232585.1 Ilumatobacteraceae bacterium | reverse complement strand
AGCGAGCCGGCAATGCCACCGATTGCTGCGCCAATTGCAAATGCCCACAACTTGAACTTAAAGGTGTCGACACCCATGAGTTCGGCTGCATCTTCGTCTTCACGAACTGCTGCCCATGCACGACCAACACGACTGTTCTCAAGACGCGTCAGAACAAAAATCACAATCAGGATGACCGTGAACCCCAGATACCAATATGGCTTGGCGTTAAGAACACCGAATTGAAGCGGGCCAAAACTTGGAGGGCGTGCAATCTTGCTAATTCCTCGAGGACCACCAAGCCAGTCAGAGTTGTTGGCGGTGATGCGAATGATTTCACCAAAACCGAGTGTGACGATAGCTAAGTAGTCACCGCGTAATCGCAATGTGGGCGTGCCCAAGATGACGCCTGCGATCATGGCCATGATTACTGACAAAGGCAATGCAGCAATCCACGGCAGTGTGAATTGACCTGATGTGACTACTGCGGTTGTGTATGCACCCACTGCATAAAAGCCGACATACCCGAGGTCGAGCAAGCCGGCAAAGCCCACAACAACATTCAGTCCGAGTGCAACCAAGATGAACATCATGATTTGGTCGGTGAGAACGTTTTCAAAACTTGTACCAGGTGTATTGATGATCCAACCAAGTACAGGAACATCTGGCCAATACGGCGTGAGGTACAGCGCAGCGATTAGTAACGCGGACAACGACCACTTTGCTGGCCACGGTAGTGCGCGAAAACGATTACCAAGTTGTAACTGTGGTGCGGTGCGTTGGCGGAAAGCGTCAGTAAGGCTCATACGCGGGCCTTACCAAGTGATTCACCAAGAATTCCTGTTGGGCGGAACATCAAGACGGTCAACAACACAACAAACGCTATGACGTCTTTCCACTGACCACCAAAGATTGAAGATCCGTAGTTCTCGGCAAGGCCAAGGACAATGCCGCCCAGTAATGCACCCTTAATGTTTCCAATTCCGCCCAGAACAGCGGCGGTAAAGCTTTTAACGCCCAAGAGGAAACCGATGTTGAATCGAGTCTGGTCGTAGACCAAGGTGAACATCATTGCTGCACCTCCGGCCATTGCCCCACCAAGAAGGAATGTAACCAAGATGACTGAGTTGACATTGACGCCGAGAATGCGTGCTGTTTCTGCATCTTGTGCAACAGCACGAATACCGCGACCTAGACGTGTGCGGTTTACGAATAACAGCAACGACGTCATCATGAGAACTGCACCAACAGCAACGATGACGTAGTCAATACGGATATCTGCTCCGAGGAAGTTAAAGAGAACTTTCTTTTCCAAAACGCGAGGGGTTGTATACACCGATCGCGCATCGGGGCCCCACGTTGCAACTGCTTCTGCCAATGCCATGGATGCACCGATTGCAGAAATGAGAAAAGCGAGACGAGGTGCTTGACGACCACGGCGGAAAATGCGCACGTACCCGTACGCAACCGGGCCAGTGACGACTGCCGAGATTGCAAGGTTCGTCATTATTTGGTCAGAGAAAAGAAAAGAAGCAACTAGACCAGTGAGGAAGGCAAGCACAACTGCGCCAAATGTGTCGCCGGCTCCGCGTAATGGTCGATACGCGGTGCGTTCAAGTACTACTGCACCGGCGCCAGAGACAACCATGGCAGCAATAGTGCTGCAGAGAAGAATTGCAACAAGGACAAACCCGCTGCGGTAGGGATAATCGCCATCTTCAAATAATGAGATGCCGAAGACGTTTGTAAGAGAAATGAGCACACCGAATGTGCCCACCATGAATATTTCGGAATGCGCGAAGTTAATGAGACGAAGAACTCCGTACACCATGGTGTACCCGAGTGCGACAAGCGCGTAGATGAGCCCCAGCACAATGCCTGAGATAGTGAGGTCCCAGAAAGTTCTGTAAATCAGCCAATTGCTCATAATTTCCTATATTCGATTTGTTCCACGATATTGCAGTGGCGGCTGGGAACAAATTCCCAGCCGCCACGGGCAACGTTCTTAGATCGGATCTACCGACCCACGATCACTTGATGTCAGCGACGTAGGTGATCTTTCCGCCTTCAACCTTGTACATGTAGATGGTTGCTGCTTCAGTAGCTTCGCCATTTTCAGTGAACTTGATTTGCTTGGTGATACCAGCAGCGTCGTATGCATTTACTGCAGCCTGTACTGCTGCACGGTCCTTAGCGCCACCCTTGATGACGTTGAGGAATACGTTTGCAGCGTCGTAGTACTCAGCACCGTAGGTGCCAGGAACTGCGTTGTACTTTGCGGTCCATGCAGCAACGAATGCTTCGTCACCGTCTTTACATGGGCATGCAATGAGTGCGCCTTCGGCAGCTGGGCCTGCAGCGTCTGCATAACCAGCCTGATCCTTAACACCGTCACCGAACACGAGTGTTGATGTAACACCAGCGTCACGAAGTTGTGTTGAAAGCTTTACTGCTTCACCGTAGTAACCACCAAAGAAGATGACTTCTGGGTTTGCATCTTTCATCTTCGATACAGCAGCTGAGAAGTCAGCGGCCTTTGGATCGATTGAATCAGTTGCTTTTACAGTTGCGCCTGCAGCAGCTTTAACTGCGTCTGCAAGGCCCTTACCGTAGTCAGAAGCGTCATCGACGATTCCAACAGATGCTGGCTTCAATGTCTCTGAGATGTACTTAGCAATTGCTGGACCTTGAACTGCGTCGTTTGCAAGGATGCGGTGGAACACCTTGAATCCTGCATTCTGAAGTTCTGCGTTTGTTGCTGATCCGGTGATTGTTGCGAGGCCTGCCTCGTCGTACAACGGAAGAGCAGCCTTTGACTCACCAGAGAATCCTGGGCCAACAAGACCAAGGATTGTTGCATCACTAACAACTGCCTGAGCAACTGCTGGTGCCTTTGCAGGGTCACCTTGTGTGTCAAAAGTTTTGAGAGTGACACAAGCGTCTGGGTTTGCAGCGTTGAACTGATCAACTGCGAGCTGAGCACCCTGAAGCATTGGAGCTCCGAGGTTTGCGGCATCGCCTGTTTCTGGGAATTGCAAAGCGATGCTTGCAACTGGTGCGTCACAAGTGACTTCGGCAGGCGCAGCGGCAGTGGTGTCGGAAGCCGCATCGTCGGAACCGCCACAGGCGACTCCTACAAATGAGAGGCTGACGAGAACCGCACCGGCACGTAGCAAGTTGGATTTCTTCATGGTTTTTTCTCCCCCTAGGAGATCGGTGGCAGGAGCCACTTTTACTGTGTAGTACAACCAAACTATCGGCGTCTTTTACAAAAGGTCAAGAGTGCGAAAGCCGTGCAACCAGTTCAACAACATCCCTATAAGAGTTATAGAGGGGGGCGAACCCGAATCTCATGAGATGCGGGGGTCGAAAATCAGCGATTATGCCCTCGACGGACATCTGGTCAACCAGGGCCTTTCCGCCTGCAAACCCAAGTGCCACATGGCTTCCACGGGATTCAGCGTCTCGAGGAGACTCCAAAATGAAGCCTCGGGATGCTAGATGCTCGTCAAAAAGGTCAATAAAGAGCCCCGTGAGCCCAATGCTTTTGGTCCGAATATCAGCCATCGAGACCCCCGAGAATATTTCTAGGGCGGCTTCTAGGGATTTCATGCTCAAAACAGTGCTGGTACCCGTGAGAAAGCGGGAAATGCCTGGGGCTGGGCGGAAACCGAGTTCAAAGTCGAATGGGACTGCGTGAGCCCACCAGCCGTGGAGTGGCTG
>JBIILS010000111.1:0-3713 GCA_044232585.1 Ilumatobacteraceae bacterium | reverse complement strand
ATGAAAGCAGCCGAGAAGTCCCTCGGCACGCTTCGTCCATATGTCCTTCTGACATACATCGCAGTGTTCCTCTGGAGCATTGTTGTTTATGGCATTCCAGTTGATCGCATCGCCGTGCTTCTCTGGATGTTTGGCGCATTTACTTGCGCATCACTTGGTCGTAATCGTGAACAAGTAATTCAAATGCTGCGCGACTGGGCACTCATGGTCGTTATCTACATGGCGTACGACTACAGCCGCGGCACAGCAGACCAATGGGGCATCGGTGTTAACTACACCGCCTTACGCGATCTTGACTCGCTGATTACTTTTGGACGCGAACCAATTTCAGGAATGCAACGACGCTTCTATACACCGAATGATGTGAAGTGGTACGACGTCGTTGGTTCCGTTATCTACATGACACATTTTATTTTTCCAGTCCTGCCACTTGTCTTTCTACGAATCCGAAATCGCATTTCTTGGCTGCACTATGTACGTCGATTCTCACTCACGCTCGGAATTTCAGTATTTATCTTCATCATCTTCCCAGCAGCTCCACCATGGATGGCCTCACGTGAGGGTTACTTGCCACCCATTCAACGCATCACAGGTCGTGGATGGTTGGAACTACACCTGAAGACCGTTTCGAAAACAGTTGATCGTGGAGCAGGTGTCTTGAACGCCGTTGCCCCAATGCCTTCACTTCACGCCGGAATGGCCTTACTGGTTGCGCTGTGGTTCTTTCGCAGTTGCAGAACATGGATACGTATTGTTGCGCTTGCCTACCCCATCGCAATGCTGACAGCACTTGTGTACTTCGGTGAGCACTTCATCATTGATGGCCTAGCTGGCTGGGCAGTTGTTCTACTCGCGTGGTTCCTCGCCAACAAGTGGGAAGAACACACTTCGCGTCTACGTGTTAACTCTCGAACTGAATAACGGCCCGAGTGCCCACATATGGCGAGAATATTTCAGCACGAATTCGGTTGTGTTCATCAGCGGTGTCATATGCATGCCATGCCGCAACATCTTCAAATACTGCTGACACTGCAAAGTCGGCTGCAGTTGATGTGTGTCCAGCATTCGGGCCGCAGTTGTATGAGACAAGACCATCAAGAGTTGCTGCGTATTTGCGCAATTCATTTGCAGCAATTGCTGGGTGTCCGGCAGGAACTTTGTCGTTCCATGTGAATAGCACGATGTGATGAAGCATGAAATGAACCTATAACAATCCGGCGTATGAACCGCCATCAACGTGCAACTGCACACCAGTCATGAACTTGGCTGAGTCGCTGCACATGAAAGCACCAATACGACCAAAGTCATCAGCGTCTCCTATAAAGCCGGCAGGAATACCCATTACTTTTGCGTCTGGGTTTGCACCGTACAGCTGTGTGATGCGATCAGTGGCATGAGTACCTGGCTGAATGGAATTCACAGTGACTCCGTCGCCAGCAACTTCACGAGCGAGAGTCTTCAAGAACCCAGTCACCCCGGCACGAGCTGTATTCGACAAAATCAAGTTGTTCATTGGCTGACGTACTGCAACCGACGTAATTGCAAGGACGCGACCCCACTTGCGTTCACGCATCGGCGGAACAGCGACCTGACACATAGCAACAACACTAAGTAAGTTCTTTTGCAGCGCCTCTAAATACTGCGATTCAGCGGTCTGGGCAAAGCCACCAGGAGGCGGACCGCCACCGTTCGCAACAAGAATGTCAATTGAGCCGAGCATTGCAATTGCGCGTTCTGCAAATTCGCGTCCACCAACATCGGTAGAAACGTCGCACACAAAACCGGTGGCCCCATGTCCAATTTCACTGAGAGCCTTCTCTAAACGATTCTCGTCACGACCACATACAACGACACGAACTCCGTCCGCAGCGAGCGCCTTGGCGGTGCCAAGGCCCAATCCAGCAGTTCCAGCTGCAATCGCAGCTGTTTTTCCAGTTAGTCCAAGATCCATACACCCACAGTAACCATGCAGCTCAGCTAGCCTGACTGTCACAAGGTGGTGAAACCATGGACGAGCGTCATCTCGACGCGATCGCCGACGCAGATACATATCCCTACTGGTATGAAGACGTAGACGAACCCGATTCGAACCCAACCCTGGTCCGCACCGAAAGCTGCGACCTCTGCATTATTGGCGGTGGCTACACAGGCCTCTGGACTGCCATCCTGGCTAAGGAACGTGACCCATCACGTGATGTCATTCTGATTGAGGCGCATGAAGTGGGTTCTGCTGCCAGTGGACGAAACGGTGGCTTTGTTGATTCATCGTTAACGCACGGTATTGCAAATGCGCAAGCACGATTCCCAGACGAAGTATCTGTGCTTGAAGAACTTGGCCTGAAGAATCTCAATGACATTGAAGCTGCAATCAAGAAATACAACATTGATTGTGACTGGGAGCGCACAGGTGCAATTGATGTTGCGATGACAACTCACCCAACGTCGTATCTTGATGAACTACGCGACGATTATGCGCAACTTCGCAAGTTAGGGCAAAAAGTTGAATGGCTCGATCGCGATGCGATGCAAGAACAAGTCCACTCACCGTTGTACACGGGTGGCTTATGGCGACGCGATACCGCAGCACTTATTGACCCTGCGCGATTGGTGTGGGGTCTAAAGGCAACAGCCGAATCATTAGGTGTGCGCATTTACGAAGATTCAAAAGCCTTGTCTATGGAGAAAGACGGAGTCGGAGTGCTTGTCACTACTCCACTCGGTCGTATTCGTGCGGGCAAAGTTGCGCTTGCCACGAATGCATTCAAACCGGTACTCAAGCGTCTTAGTAACTATGTAGCGCCGGTCTATGACTACTGCATGGTTACAGAACCACTCACACAATCGCAGCTTGACTCCATCGGATGGAAGGGCCGTCAAGGTCTGAGTGACATTCCAAACCAGTTTCATTACTACCGACTAACTGAAGATAATCGCATCTTGTGGGGTGGATACGACGCGGTGTATTTCTTTGCAGGAAAAGTGCGCCAAGAAAATGAATCGCGTCCAGAATCATGGGCCATGTTGTCACGGCATTTCTTTGAAACATTCCCTCAACTTGAAGGTGTGCGCTTTTCTCACATGTGGGGTGGCGTCATCGACACATGCAGTCGCTACTGCGTGTTCTGGGGTAAGGCAATGGGTGGCCGCGTGTCATACGCACTTGGCTACACCGGGCTTGGTGTTGCCGCGTCTCGATTCGGAGCTGAAGTCATGCTCGACCTCATTGATGGTCGACGCACTCGAGCAACTGCAACTGAATTTGTACGCACAAAACCTGTGCCGTTTCCACCAGAACCATTTCGTTTCATCGGCATTCAAGCCACTCGATGGTCACTTGATCACGAAGACAAGACCGGAACACGCAATACATGGCTTCGCACCCTTGACCGATTCGGTCTCGGATGGGACTCATAGGGCTTTATCCCCTACGCTCTAGACGTGTCATACGAGCCGAAAACCACTCAAGAAGTCGCTGATGGGCTTGCCGCACACGGATACCTAGCCGACGAAGGTCTTGTCACTGCTGTCTTTCTTGCTCTCACACTGCACCGCCCTCTTTTTCTTGAGGGCGAAGCGGGTGTTGGCAAAACCGAACTAGCAAAAAGTATTGCTCGTTGGCAAAATGCCGAACTGATTCGTTTGCAATGTTACGAAGGTATTGATGCAGCACAAGCTGTGTACGACTGGGATTATTCGCGCCAGTTGTTGCACCT
>JBIILS010000110.1:0-3778 GCA_044232585.1 Ilumatobacteraceae bacterium | reverse complement strand
GCTGGGTCTGTTTCAAGAGCCTCAAGGAAGATTCCGTCGCGGGTGATTTTTCCGAGCACTTGACGGTCTGCACTGCATGACACCGCAAACGAAACGGGGCAACTGGCACCGTGACGTGGAAGGCGGACAATGCGCACGTCGTGGCAGAAATACTTTCCACCGAACTGTGCACCAATGCCTGTCTCTTGCGACAACTTCAGAACTTTTTGCTCTAAATCAAGATCGCGGAATGCATGACCAAGTTCGCTGCCCTGTGTAGGAAGTGAATCGAGGTAATGAGCACTAGCCAATTTTGCTGTTTCTACTGCTTGTTCGGCAGAGGTGCCGCCAATAACAATTGCCAAGTGATACGGAGGGCATGCAGCAGTGCCAAGCGTGATCATCTTTTCAAACACCCAAGGAAGAAGTGCCTTTTCGTTTAATAGCGCTTTCGTTTCTTGGAACAAGTAACTCTTGTTTGCAGAACCGCCACCCTTAGCCATGAAGAGGAACTTGTATGAGTCGCCATCAACGGACGCAATCTTGATTTCAGCTGGCAAGTTGTTGCCGGTGTTCTTCTCCTCGTACATGGTGATGGGAGCCATCTGGCTGTAGCGAAGGTTGCTTGTTTGGTATGTATTGAAAACGCCGCGAGCAATTGCTTCTTCATCGCCTCCACCAGTCATCACGAACTGACCCTTTTTGCCCTTCACAATTGCTGTGCCGGTGTCTTGACACATTGGCAAAACTCCGCCAGCCGCAATGCCGGCATTCTTCAGCAGGTCGAGTGCAACAAAGCGGTCATTCGCGCTTGCTTCAGGGTCAGACAAAATATTGCTGAGTTGTTGAAGGTGATCTGTGCGCAAGAGGTGTGCAATGTCGCGCATTGCGGTTTGTGTGAGAAGAGTGATGGCTTCTGGAGTGACCTTCAGAAACGTGCCAAGGGGGGTCTCGACTTCTGAGACTCCGTCTTTCGATAGCAATCGGTATTCGGTGGTATCTGGCCCTAACGGGAAGATCTCTGAAAAGACAAAATCTGGCATGTGCCTAGGTTAGAACGAACCCACTCGGGGCGCTCTATGCGCTGGGGTCTATAGGCCAATCATGCTTCGGGTACCTGCCAGCCATCTCTTTGCGCACTTCCGCCCATGAGCCTTTCCAGAAGCCAGGCAGGTCGGCAGTGATCTGAATGGGGCGTTGCGCAGGTGACAAAAGTTGAACGCGTAACGGGACGGTCTTGTTGAGAACTGATGGGTGAGTGGTGACGCCATAGAGGTGTTGTACGCGTATGGAAATCACCGGAGCAGTTGGGTCTGTGTAGTTGATATCAACTGGTTGGCCACGAGGTGGAGAAAACTGCTGCGGTGCAAGTTGGTCAAGTCGCGAACTTGCATCCCAGCCAAGGGTTGATTGCAACACCATGGTGACATCAACTTTGGCGAGGTCGCTGCGCGACGTTGCACCAGCAAGAAACGGCACAAGCCATTCCTCGAGCGTTGCGAGTAGGTGAGCATTCGAGGTTTCGGGCCACGCATCTCCTTGGTGATGACGCAAAAATGCGATGCGTTGTCGAAATGCAGTAGCTGAGCCATTGCCAAGCACGGCCATGTTTGTTGCGCGAACTCGTTCTAGAAGGGCGCCAGTTGTTTCGTCGCCTGGCGTTGGTTGCAGATCGCGTTCGTCAATGCGGATGCTTCCCACTTTGCGCACTACGCGTTGCACGAGGTCGTCACGTGATTTATCCCACAGTAAGTAGGACTCAAGCTCGACATCGTCACCCAGCACCGTGGCAATGAATTCAATATCCACCGCAGCTCCCCTGCGAAGCCGAGAAGTAGACCGTTGGGCATCAATATCGGCTGCAACCACAAACCTTTCGCGCGCAATCGGGTCTTTCGAATCCATGGTTACGCCGCCGCCACCTCGCATCACAAACTGGCCTGGCGAAGTTCTGCGCATGCCAAGCCTGTCTGGGTAAGCCGATAGCAAAACAACGCCACACAATGAATCAACGGCGTCATCGGAAACGTTGTCATCAGTATGAATTGATGAGCGTCGTGCAATATCGCGTGCTGCTTCTAGTACGCGCCGGGTAGCTCCGCGATCTGCTGCGTCATGATGTGCAATGCCAAGCACCGCTTTCACGCGCAATGCAAGATCTGCTGGCAACGTGTCTGGTTTGCCCCTCATAATGTCGCGCTCTTCCAACAGTGCAGCAACGACGCAGGCAATCCAACCGTGAGGGTGAAGGTCTCGGTTGCGAGCAACCATGGTGCCCAGGCGTGGGTGCAGTGGCAAACCAAGTACAGACCTACCAAGTGGGGTGATGTGGCCTTCATTATTCAGCAAGTGCAACATGGTCAACGTGTCAGTAGCTACGCGCAAAGACTTCTCTGGCAGCGCATCGAGAAATGACAACTGTGCAAGCGGGGTTCCCCATGCTGCAACTTCTAACGCAACACCACACAAATCAACTTGGGTGATCTCGGCCGGTAAATGCGGAAGGCGAGTGGAGTCTTCGATACGGCTCCACAATCTGTATGCAACACCTTCACGTACGCGTCCTGCACGGCCACTGCGTTGATCAGCAGACGCTCGCGATGATGTAACAGTGACTAATTCGGTAAGGCCTGTTCGCGAATCAAGTCGTGGCACTCGTGCGATACCAGCATCAACCACGATGTGGACTCCGTCAACAGTAAGAGAAGTTTCGGCAATATCGGTAGATAACACCACGCGACGACGGCCAAGGCCACTGGCGTTTAACGCTGCGTCTTGTTCGGAAAATGGCAGAGCACCTGCCAGGCGCAACACGTCAACATTGCCCGCCACGCGTTCTTTCAGCAGTGTTTGCGCCCGGTTGATCTCACCGATACCAGGCAAGAAAACCAAGATGTCGCCGTCGTCAGTGTTGAGCGCACCGAGAACTACATCGGTAATTGCGTTTTCAAGTCGGTCGTTACGTTGGCGTGGAACGTAACGCACATCTATAGGGAATGTGCGTCCTTCTGAAGTGATGATTGGGGCATCGCCTTGGTCGTCTGCAAGCACGTGAGCAAACAATTGTGTTTGGGCAGTGGCAGACATCGCCAAGATCTTTATGTCTGTAGAAAATGTCTTGATTGCGTCGAGAAGAAATGCAAGACCAAGGTCTGTTGGCACGTTGCGTTCATGCACTTCATCGAAAATCACAAGTGCAGTGCCATCAAGTGTTGGGTCGTTTTGTAGTCGCCGAGTCAGAATTCCTTCTGTCAACACTTCGATACGTGTGTTGGCACCAATCTTTCGCTCGTCACGAGTCTGGTATCCAACTGTGTCGCCAACTTTCTCGCCCAGCATGTGTGCCATCCGTTGTGCTGCTGCTCGTGCAGCGAGACGACGCGGCTCAAGCATCACAATTTTGCGGCCCGCTACCCAGCCTTCATGCAACAGACGAAGTGGAACAAGAGTTGTTTTACCCGCACCAGGTGGAGCAATGAGAACGGAATGTCGACGAGAGGCGAGAGCGTCTCTTAGTTCGGCAATGGCCTCTTCAACAGGGAGGCCTGTGTTCGGTAACGAATCAGACAAGTGCGGGTGTGCCGCGGAATGAACCAGGGTCACCAGGCGCAGGAATGGTGGGTCGAGACCAGTTGGTCAGGGCTGCCACGGCTGCGGCAACTTCTTTCCAGTCAGCTGAAGTCCACCCTTGCGCTGCGTTCGGAACAGATCCGTCAGACTTGATGAGAACAAACGCAGGAAGCTCGGATAATCCGAGTGCCTTCACCGCAACACGATCTGGATCACAGAAGACTAAGAA
>JBIILS010000109.1:0-3857 GCA_044232585.1 Ilumatobacteraceae bacterium | reverse complement strand
GCTGTTTCCCACATCTTGATGGTGAGTGCTTCGCCAGGAAATACTGGAGAAGCGAAACGGCCTTCGATGTGCTTGAAGCGATTTGCATCGCCGCCACATAGTGCATTCAACAAGCCACGACCTGTGAATCCGTATGTGCACAGACCATGCAAGATGGGCTTCGGGAACACGCCAGCTGCAACAGCAGGGTGATTCGGATCTGAGTGCAATGGGTTGCGGTCACCGTTCAAGCGATACAACAACGCTTGATCGGCAGATGTTTGAAATGTGATTTCATGGTCCGGAGCTTTTGCTGGTGGTTCATTTTGTGCACCACTTGGTCCACGTTCTCCACCAAAGCCGCCTGCATCACGAATGAACACAGATGAGCGCGTTGAGTACAACGGCTTGCCATCAGCATCTGTTGCTTCTGCCTCAGTAACGATGACTGCAGCTTTCACTTTGTCATACATTGCAACAAGTTTGCTTTGTACCGTTGCAGTTCCTTCAACAGGAAGCGGCTGGTGCAAAGTAATTGACTGCGATGCATGCACAAGGTTGGCAAAGTTGAATTCACCAACATTGCGCATTGGGTTTGATGCGGCAGTTGCCTGACCAGATCCCAATACAACAGGCATTGTTGGAAGTGCTTTTTGAACAACTCCGGTTGAGTTTTCTGTGACGTATTCCAATTGATCTGAACTGACATTGAGACTCACTGCATAGAGCAACGAATCCTTTGATGTCCATGAGATCTTGTACGGTTCGCCGACTGATCCGACTGCTTCTGGGTTAAGTGCCATTGTGTGTCCTTCTTATTTCTTTATCGAGCGCTTTGTGGCCATGAACCATCACGGCCGTCCATGCCTGCATTTGGGCGAGCATTCTTCAACAACTCAGCAACAATTGGCCCCAGTGTTGTTGGGTCTTCAACTGGTGCATGACTTGGTCCGCGATGCCAACCTTCTGCAATTGCAAGAGTCTGACCACTTGCTTCGAAGATGCGACCGGTAACTCCGGCAGCTTCATCAGATGCAAGCCACGTAACGATTGGTGCAATCCAACGTGGTGAACGCATTTCGCGCTCTTCGTCGGTCTCTGGTGCATTGCCAAGACCTTCTGTCATACGAGTAAGCGCAACTGGTGCCACTGCGTTCACAGTGACGTTGAAGCGTGCAAGCTCGAGTGCCGCGATGATTGTGAATGAAGCGATACCGGCTTTTGCTGCGCCGTAGTTCGTTTGTCCGAGGTTTCCGTAGATACCAGACACAGAAGTTGTGTTGATGATGCGACCTGATGTTGGCTTGCCGGCTTTTGCCTGCTCGCGCCAGTACGCAGCTGCCCAACGTGATGGACCAAAGGTTCCCTTGAGGTGAACCTTGATAACTGCATCCCACTCCTCTTCAGTCATGTTGGTGAGCATGCGGTCGCGCAAGATACCTGCGTTGTTCACAACGATGTTGAGGTCACCGAATGATTCAACTGCGGTGTTGATGAGGCGCTGTGAGCCTTCCCATGAAGAAATGTCATCGCCGTTTGAAACAGCTTCGCCACCCATGGCCTTGATTTCTGCAACAACTTGATCTGCAGGGCTGAGGTCGCCACCGCTTCCGTCTACGTTTCCGCCAAGGTCGTTAACAACAACCTTTGCTCCTTGACTTGCCAGACTGAGCGCATGCTCGCGGCCAATGCCACGACCTGCTCCTGTAACGACTGCAACGCGTCCTTCACACAACTTTGCCACGATGGCCTCCATGATTCATTGGGCACCCGACGGATGCCACGGCTCAATAGTACGAACTCATGTCACTACCCACATAGCCCGACTGCCCCCTAGCCTCTGAACCGTGCCAAGCAAGGTCCTCATTATCGGAGCAGGTCCATCAGGAACCGCGTGTGCAGCCACCCTTCATCGTCTCGGGCACGAGGTAACAGTGGTGGACAAGGCCACGTTCCCCCGCGACAAGTGTTGCGGCGACGGCCTCACCACAAATGCGTTGCGAATCCTTGACCAGCTTGGCTTTGACCCGTCTCGCGTTCCTGATTGGCAGGTGACGTCCGACGTTCTCGTGCACTCCCCAACTGGCCGAACAATTGAACTGCCACTTCCAGATGTCGGCGGTGTCTTTGCTGCCGTAGCTCCACGGTCCCAATTGGACCATGCGCTGGTGCAACATTGCCGAGATGCGGGCATCACAATTCAAGAAGGACACGCTTTTGTCTCGCTTTCTGAAACAGATACATCAGTGGTTGTAGAAGTTGAGGGACTTGAGCCGTTCACTGTTGACTATGTAGTTGCCGCTGATGGCATGTGGTCGCCAGTACGTAAAGCAATGGGGCTTTCTACTGCCGGTTATCTCGGCGAGTGGCATGCGTTTCGTCAATACATCGGCAATGTAACGGGTTCAAGCGCAACCCAATTACACGTGTGGTTCGAAAAAGACTTATTGCCCGGATACGTATGGTCGTTTCCATTACCAGGCAACCGTGCAAATTTCGGATACTGCATATTGCGTTCTTCAGACCGCAGCACAAAATTTATGAACGACACGTGGCGTGACTTACTGACTCGTCCTCATATTCGTGAAGCACTGGGCCAAGACAACGTGCCGGAAGATCGCCACACTGCATGGCCTATCCCCGCACGCATTGACACTGCTATCCGATCTTCTGGCCGAGTCCTCTTTATTGGAGACGCAGTATGCGCCACTGACACGTTGACTGGCGAAGGAATTGGCCAAGCACTCGAGACCGGAATTGCGGCTGCGCAATCAATTGATGCGGGCAGTTCCCCTCGCGAAGTTCGCTCCCACTATTCGCGCGCAATCGACAAAACCTTGCTGGCAGACCATCGGATGTCAGTTGTGCTGAGTGCGGTCTTGGCTCGCCCGTTCTTTGCTCGGCTGGTCCTTGCAGTCGTCGATACGAACAACTGGACCCGTACCAACTTTGCTCGGTGGATGTTTGAAGATGAGCCACGAGCTATTGTTCTGACCCCACGGCGCTGGCATCGCAAGTTCTTTAGCCGTTCGGGTGCATACGAATCCTGACAGCAGAACTACGGTTAGAGGCATGAAGACACGCCTTACCGAAATGCTCAATATTGAACTACCCATCATGCTTGCGGGCATGGGTGGCGTTTCCTACAGCGACCTAGTGGCAGCGGTATCCGATGCCGGTGGTATCGGCACATTTGGTGCAGCCACAATGTCAACTGAATTGCTGACTTCAGAGATGGCGAGAGTTCGCACCATGACAAACAAGCCATTCGGTGTTGACCTACTTACTGCGGCCCCTGATTCCATTGAACGCAATATCAAGGCAATCATCAACGGTGGCGCAAGCATTTACGTTGCTGGTCTTGGAGTACCGCGTGAAATTGTTGATGAACTACATAGCCACAACATTCTTGTTGGCTCAATGTGCGGAAAAGTACGCCATGCCACCGCTGCTGTTGCAAGCGGATGCGACTTTGTAGTTGCACAAGGAACCGAAGCTGGCGGCCATACAGGCGTGGTAGCCACAATGGCATTGGTGCCACAAGTTGTTGATGCTGTCGACGGCAAAGTGCCAGTAGTCGCAGCTGGCGGAATTTTTGATGGTCGGGGCTTAATGGCAGCTCTTGCACTTGGCGCAGATGGTGTTTGGATTGGTACCAAGTTCATCGCTACGCACGAAGCACACACAGGCAAGGGCTACAAGGAAAAGATTCTTGAGTCTCTTGAAGATGACGTTGTGATCAGCAAGGGCTACACCGGCAAGACCTGTCGCGTTATTCGCACTGAATGGAGCAACCATTGGGAAAAGAATCCGTCAGAACTTCAAGGTTTCCCCGGACAAGCCATCGCTGCAGCTCAAGCTGGTGTACAGCAACTAGG
>JBIILS010000004.1:0-44222 GCA_044232585.1 Ilumatobacteraceae bacterium | reverse complement strand
TAATAGTGACAGCAAGCGTTGCGGGGCGAAGACGAGCGCCCTCACAAGCCGGGCACGGAACTTGCCTCATATAGGTCTCGAACTGTTCGCGCGTGTAGTCGCTTTCAGCCTCAAGATGACGACGCTTTATCCATGGGATTACACCCTCGTACGAGGTGCTGAACTGACGAACTTTACCGAACCTGTTTTTGTACTTAACCTGCATTGCACCGGTTTTACCGTGTAGCACCAGCTTCTGACTTTTAGCTGACAACTTCGAGAAAGGCTTATCGAGATCGATGTCTTCATCCTCAGCAAGCGAAACGAGTAGGCGATGAAAGTACTGCGTGTGAGCTGTTCTCCAAGGAGATAGCGCACCTTCTCGCAATGACATCGACATATCAGGAATTACCAAGTCTGGATCTACTTCAAACTTTGTTCCGAGCCCTTCACAGTTTTCACATGCTCCGAATGGCGAGTTGAAAGAAAAATTTCGTGGAGCAGGTTCGTCGTAGCTAGCACCACACTTCGGGCAGCCCACATGCTGACTAAAAGTGAGAATCTCGCCCTCTTCGTCGCCCTTTGCTACTAGTTCAACTCCGGCAACACCGTCAGCCAAACGAAGCGCCGTCTCTAGTGAGTCTGTGAGGCGGCGGGTAATGTCGTCACGCCGAACAAGACGGTCAACGATGATGTCAATTGAGTGATTCTCATAGCGAGCCAACTTCTCACCTGATGCCAAGAATTCAGCAATGTCACGAACTTCGCCGTCGATGCGGGCACGCACATAGCCTTGACCTGCCAGTTCAGACAACAATGTGTCGTACTCGCCTTTACGTCCACGAACTACCGGGGCCAGTACCTGAAACCGAGTTCCCTCGGCAAGAGTCATGATGCGGTCGACAATTTGCTGCGGAGTCTGGCGCTCTAGCCGTGTTCCGTCTACAGGGCAATGCTGGATACCAATTCGCGCATATAGAAGACGTAGATAGTCATAGATCTCTGTGATTGTGCCAACAGTCGAACGCGGGTTACGGCTAGCTGATTTCTGGTCGATAGAAATTGCAGGAGACAATCCTTCAATCAGATCTACGTCGGGCTTATCCATCTGACCCAGAAACTGGCGTGCGTACGCAGAAAGACTCTCTACATACCTGCGTTGACCCTCTGCATAAATGGTGTCGAAAGCAAGAGAACTCTTGCCACTGCCAGACAAACCAGTAAATACGATGAGTTTGTCGCGTGGTAATTCGATGCTGACATTCTTGAGATTGTGTTCACGAGCGCCGCGCACCACTATTTGGTCAGCCATGTATAAAGGTTACCGAACGCCTATCGCGCGTCACGAAGTTCGCGACGTAAATCATTTATTTCATCACGCAAACGAGCCGCATACTCGAATTTGAGGTCTGTGGCAGCTTCGTGCATCTCCTCTTCCAGAGTCTGAATCAAACGGCCCAATTCTTGTTGCGGAAGCGATTTCAGATCATGTTTGACCTTGTCGCGTTCATGCTGTCGTCGGCCACCCTTGCCTGGCAGCGCTGAATCTTCACCGAAACCATTGAGGAACGACAGAATGTCGCCAACAGCCTTGCGAATCGTCTTTGGCTCGATTCCGTTTTCAAGGTTGTACGCGATCTGCCTTTCTCTGCGGCGCTTCGTTTCCCCGATTGCGCGTTCCATTGACGGCGTGATTTTGTCTGCATACATGATTACCTGCCCCGAGACATTTCGGGCGGCGCGACCAATCATCTGGATCAGCGCCGTCTCGCTTCGAAGGAACCCTTCCTTATCCGCATCGAGAATCGCAACAAGTGACACTTCGGGTAGGTCGAGACCTTCGCGTAACAAGTTGATGCCAATCAACACATCAAATTCACCTAGGCGTAACGACCGAAGAATCTCGATTCGTTGCATCGTGTCGATATTGGAATGCAAATAGCGCACCCGTAGGCCTTGCTCTAACAAGTAGTCCGTTAAATCTTCAGACATCTTCTTCGTCAGTGTTGTGACGAGAATTCGATCGCCATTCTCGATTCGTCCACGAACCATTTCAATAAGGTCATCAATCTGCCCCTTAGTCGGGCGCACAATGACCTCTGGGTCCACAAGTCCTGTTGGTCTAACAATCTGATCAACAACCCGTTGACTATGGTTCAGTTCGAAAGGCGCAGGAGTGGCAGACATAAAGATGCACTGGTTGATGCGTTCCATAGTCTCTTCAAACTGAAGTGGGCGATTATCTCGTGCGCTAGGCAAACGAAATCCGTGTTCAACCAAAGTGTTCTTGCGGCTACGGTCGCCAGCGTACTGAGCATGCAATTGCGGTATCGCCACGTGACTTTCGTCGATGATGAGCAAGTAATCCTTCGGAAAGTAATCAAGCAATGTGAACGGAGGTTCGCCTGGCTGGCGGTCATCAATGTGCATCGAATAGTTCTCAATGCCATTGCAGTACCCCATCTCCTGCATCATTTCAAGGTCATAACTTGTTCGCATTCGTAAACGTTGTGCCTCTAACAACTTGCCTTGTGACTCAAACATCGCAAGTTGTTCCTGAAGTTCCTTTTCAATGCCCAGCACTGCGCGACGCATACGAGCATCGCCCGTCACATAGTGAGTAGCTGGGAAAATCACAATCTCGCTTGGCTCTGACAATGTCTCACCAGTCAATGGATCAATCATTGTGATTCGGTCGATGGTGTCGCCAAACATCTCAATTCGAGCAACCGATTCTTCATAAGCAGCGTGTACTTCTACAGTGTCTCCTCGTACACGGAAGTTGCCGCGTCCAAGGGTCATGTCATTTCGTCCGTATTGCAGATCAACAAGGCGGCGCAGCATGCTTCGTTGGTCGTAATCAACTCCAACATGCAGTTCAAGCAACTGACCGCGGTATTCCTCGGGGTCTCCCATTCCATAAATACACGACACACTTGCAACAACTATCGTGTCTCGACGCGTCAACAGGGCTGCAGTTGCTGAGTGTCGCAAGCGATCGATTTCATCATTGATGGAAGAGTCCTTTTCAATGAATGTGTCACTCGATGGTATGTACGCCTCCGGCTGGTAGTAGTCGTAGTAACTGACGAAAAACTCGACTCGATTATGTGGGAAGAACTCACGCATTTCTTGAGCGAGCTGTGCTGCCAAACTTTTGTTAGGCGCGAGAATCAATGTTGGTCGTTGCGTCGCTTCAATTGTCCAAGCGATTGTTGCTGACTTACCCGAACCGGTGATGCCCAACAGAGTTTGAAATCTGTCGCCGGTGTTTATACCTTCAGTGAGGCCTGCAATTGCCTTCGGCTGATCTCCGGCGGGCTGGAAAGCGGAAACAACCTGAAAATCTGGCACAGACGAATCGTACTTGCCAGGTGTTACGGGGCTGGTACGCGCTCTCCTGCATCATCGGCCGCAGGTGGCAAGGCACGTGCCCATTGCCAGACATCTTCTACTTGGTCGCTTAAGAAGGTCATATCGCCTGAGTTATCAATGACTTTGTCGGCTATTGCGCGACGCTCTTCACGTGTGGCTTGTTTTGCAATGCGTGCGAGTGCATCTTCCTCGGCCATTGACCGAAACTCCACCAAACGCGATACAGCAAGTTCGACAGGTATGTCAACGACAACAACTCCACTTAATCCTGCACGAGGATTCTCTGTGAGAAGAGGGATGTCTAGAACCACAACATTGTCGGTGGTCCGCTGCGCCGTAAGGCGTGCATCCATCTCTTTAGCTATGGCCGGATGAACAATCTTGTTGAGATCTTTCAAGGCCTCGGGGTCTGAGAAGGCAATCGAGGCCAAGGCCGCACGGTCAAGTGCTCCGTTTGCATCGATTATCGAATCACCAAACTTCTCCGCTAGCAGCGCAAGTAACGGAGCACCGGGTGCCTGCAGTTCGCGTGCGATTGCATCGGCATCAATAATGATTGCACCGCGTGCAGCCAAAAGAGCCGAGACAGTAGATTTGCCTGATCCAATTCCGCCTGTCAGGCCAATCAGAATCATCGTATGACCGAGGAAAGTTCCTAGTCGGCCTCAGGAGCGGCTACAGCTTCAGGAGCTGCTTCAGCTGCTGGTGCGTCGGCTGCAGCTGCTGCACCCTCTTCGCCTGGCTGGCCATATTCCTTGTAGTACTCGGCCCATGCGGCTTCACGCTCGGTGTCATCTCCACCGATCCAGTTGCCGTTCTCATCAACTTCGAACTGGCCTTGGTACTCGGCAGCAAGCTCGCCACCTTCGGCAGCTTGCTTGACTGAAATAGAAATACGACGACGAGCAAGATCGAGATCAATAATCTTGACCCACAACTCTTCGCCTGGTGTTACAACTTGCTCAGCTGACTCAACGTGATGCGTTGACAACTCTGAAATGTGAACAAGGCCTTCGATTCCGTCGCCCACTTGAACGAATGCACCGAATGGAACGATCTTTGTGATGCGGCCGTACACCAGTTGACCAACTTCGTGGCTTCCAGCAAATTCTTGCCATGGGTCCTGCTGTGTTGCCTTGAGCGAGAGGCTGATGCGCTCGCGGCTGAAGTCAACTTCGAGAACTTGAACTGTGACTTCGTCACCAATGTTGACAACTTGTGATGGGTGCTCAACATGCTTCCACGAAAGCTCTGAAACGTGAATGAGACCATCCATGCCACCAAGATCTACGAAAGCACCAAATGCAACAACAGAAGAAATCTTTCCGGTGCGAATTTCGCCAGGCTTCAAGTTCGTTAAGAAATCGTCGCGAGTTTCTTTCTGATTTTCTTCGAGGAATGCACGACGCGAAAGCACAACGTTGTTGCGGTTGCGATCGAGTTCGATGATCTTTGCGTCGATTGGCTGGCCCATGTACGGGGCAAGGTCGCGTACGCGACGAAGTTCAACGAGCGATGCTGGAAGGAAGCCGCGAAGGCCTATGTCGACAATAAGTCCACCCTTGACAACTTCGATGACAGTTCCGTGAACGACTCCGTCTTCTTCCTTCTTCTTCTCAATGTCGGCCCATGCCTTCTCGTATTGAGCGCGCTTCTTTGAAAGTACGAGGCGACCTTCTTTGTCTTCAAGCGTGAGGATAAGAGCTTCAATGCTTTCGCCGAGCTTTACAACATCGTGTGGGTTGACATCATTCTTGATTGCCAATTCGCGAGTTGGGATAACACCTTCGGTCTTGTATCCAACATCAAGCAACACGCCATCACGATCAATCTTCACAACAATTCCGGTAATGAGTTGTCCGTCTTTCAGTTCAACCATTGTGCCTTCGATGGCTTCGGCGAAACTTGGAATATCACGTTCTGTGATTTGTCGTGGTGTGTAATTGTTTTCCGCGTCAAAGGTGCCCATGGCTGCGGAAGTGATGTTGGTATCGGACAAGGAATTGATCTTTCGAAAGGGATAGGTAGTTGTATCGGTGAGCCTGCGTTAGCGGGCACCTTCTGGTTGGGAAGGCGAAGGAAACGCTATCACCAGATACTCAGAAGTCTCTAAGGACGGCACGGCATCGGCGTAGGCGCCTGGGTCGACACTGAAAATATCCCGAACGTTCATTTTGGCTTTCTCCAGCATTAACCGCAGTTCACGGGGCGTGTAGCAACCGGTCCAGAGGTCTGCCCCAAGGACTTCCCCCTCCTGATTGCGAACCTCTGTCCTTTCGTGATTGACGCCGCTATCTGCATCGAACACAGCTTCATCGAAATACTTCACCGCGAAATAGGCATTGAACGCTGAGAGGGCAAGGGTTCCAGTCGGTTTCAGGGCTCTACGAATGCCGGTTAAGACGTCAATGTCGTGGCCGCCGGCAGTCATGAGACCGAATGCTCCTTGACATAGACAAATCGCAACATCGAACTCGTTGTCGAATGTCATTGCGCGCGCATCCATGCGCTCAAATGAGGAACCGTCTACGGCATTGGCCGTGGCCAAATCGATGAAGGCTTGGCTGATATCGATTCCGTGAACCGCGAACCCACGACGCGCCAACTCGTGCGAATGTCGACCTGGTCCACAACCGACATCCAAAATTCGCGCACCTGGCTGTAGATCTAACCGACGAACTATGAAATCGATTTCGTTGACTGTGCCCTTAGTGAATGAGTAGCGCAGATACGCCGACCCCATATGTTCAGCAAGTGGTTCGAACCAATGCTCCCCAATCGCTTCATCTGGCATCAGAGGTCAGCCTTTTGCTGCGGCCCAGGTATCGCCCCACGCAGCATGCACTTCGAATGGGACGCTCAATTCTGCAGCGGAACGCATCGTGTCAAGAACGAGAGGCCCAACGACTTCACGTTCACTCTCAACGACTTCAACAATCACTTCGTCATGCACCTGAAGCACGATTCGTGATTCGAAATTTCCGTTCTCCAACAGAGCGTCAATACGAACAAGCGCAATCTTGAAGATGTCGGCAGCTAAACCTTGAATAGCGGCATTCATTGCTTGACGCTCGCCAGCTTGACGCACACGGAAATTGTCACTTAACAATTCGGGAATCTGTCTACGACGACCGAACAGAGTTTCTGTGTATCCAGTCTGTCGTGCTGTATGAATCGCATCGTCCATGTATTGCTTCACGTTCGGAAACGCCGCGAAATAAGCATTCAAAATTCCCGATGCTTCATCAACACCAATTGCTAGACGTTGACTTAGGCCATACGCCTCCATGCCGTAAGCGAGGCCGTATGAGACCATCTTTGCCTTCGACCGTTGATCATGGGTCACGTCTTCAGTACGCACCCCAAAAACGCGTGCCGCAGTTGCTTGGTGTATGTCTTGTCCCGCGGCAAAAGCACCAACGAGACCTGGGTCATTTGCAAGGTGTGCAATACACCGGAGTTCGATTTGGTTGTAGTCAGCGACGAGCAGTGAACTTCTGGGCTTTGCAACAAACGCTGTCCGAAATACTCGACCTTCTTCAGTACGCACAGGAATGTTATGAAGGTTCGGTTTATCGCTACTGAGACGACCTGTTCGTGCAACAGTCTGATTAAAGGTTGCATGTATCCGACTGTCTTCAGCCACTTCACCAAGAAGTCCTTCACCGTACGTGGAGCGCAGCTTCTCAACTTCGCGATACCGAAGCAAAGGGTCAATAAATTCGGGCCACTGGTCGCGAATCTTTTCCAAAGTTGCGGCATCAGTGCTGAAACCAGTCTTGGTCTTCTTCCCAGGTGCAAGCCCATGTTCGGTGTACAAAATCTCACGCAATTGCGTAGGTGAATTGAGATTGAAAGTTCGTCCCGCTATGCCGTGCAATTTTTGCGTAAGTTCAACAGTTTCAGCAGTCAAGCGATCGCGAATACTTTCAAGTTCTTTTCTGTCAACAGCGATGCCAACGTGTTCCATTTTCGCAAGAACACGAACCAGTGGGTTCTCAATGTCCGCATACAACGATTGGTTATGGATTGCTTCCAACTGTTGCGTGATGACTGGTGCGAGCAACGAAGTAAAAAAAGCTGCCTCTGCACATGCCCGCACAGAATCATCCCCGCCTCCAAAGTCAAATTGCCCATCTGATTCTGAGGAGGTTGATGGTTCGCGCCCTAAGACGTCAACTGAGACTGCTGCTAACGAATAGCTAGAACGAGATGGGTTAACAAGGTAGGACGCAATGGCTGTGTCTAGAGACAAATACCGAAGATCAACTGAATCTTCAAGCAAAATGCGCATTAGTGGTTTGGCATCATGACAAACGATGGGCTTCCCTGAATTGAGCAAAGACGTCACTGCGTTATCAAGGAAAACTTCGCGCGGCATGTACATCACAGAACCGGCGGCCTTGTCAGTCACTACCGCCACACCAGTGACGCGAGAGCGTCCAGGTTCACCATCGAAGTGTGCGGCGATAACAAACGATTGAAGCTTGCTCAACTCTTTCGCGGCTTCGTTTACAGACTCCACAACGACAACTTGTCCAAGTACTTCGTTTGAATCCGGAATGACCGCACCAGCCACTACGGGCGCAGCGTCGCCACGCGTCTCCCAATTCAATGATTTCGCGACGTCTGATAACCGCTTAGCCATTGTTTTGAATTCCAAAAACTCAAACATGCGCGAAGCTCCTGCCATGTCTGGATGTGGAGCCAGTTGTTTGAGATCCACTTCGAGCGGGACATCTCGACGAAGAATCATCATTTCCGCATTACGTTTCACGCGCTCGCCGTGCTCCAAAAGTCCGGCCTTGAGCTTTGGAGTCTGAGCTTCTGCTGCCGCAACCACGCCATCAATATCGCCGTATTGATTAATCAACTTTGCTGCGGTCTTTTCACCGACTCCTGGAATTCCCGCCAAGTTGTCACTCGGGTCACCGCGTAAAGCTGCATAGTCGGCATACTGCGCGGGCGTGACACCTGTTCTCTCTAAAATTCCTGCTTCGTTGTACAACGCGTAATCACTGACACCGCGTTTGTTGTACAACACTCGGATGTGAGGGTCTCGTACTAGTTGGTAACTGTCTCGGTCTCCAGTAACAACAATGAGATCATTTCCAGCTTTCTCAGCGTGCTCTGCGACAGTCGCAATGAGGTCGTCGCCTTCGAAACCTGCTTTTTCCCACCACACAACTCCGAGAACATCGAGCAATTCTCGAATCATTCCCAACTGTTGAATCAGAACTTCAGGCGCTTTGTCACGCTGGGCCTTGTACTCAGGAATCGCATCATGGCGGAAAGTCGGCTCGGGCCTATCAAACACCACTACAACGCCGTCTGGCTTGTGGTCTCTCATCAGGGTCAACAACATCGTGGTGAAGCCGTACACAGCGTTTGTCACTTGCCCACTTGCATTGGCCATATCTTCGGGCAGCGCATAGAAGGCTCGATACGCAAGCGAGTTGCCATCAAGCGCCATGATCAACATGGAAGTGACTTCATAACTATCAGGGACGCAATTCGCCAGATATCACCATGTCGGCTACTGCCTTCATAGTGGCTCTGTGATTCATTGCGCCCCGCTGAATAAAGCCATACGCATCGGATTCAGACATCGAACACTGATCAATGAGAATGCCTTTGGCGCGATCAATTGATTTACGTGTCTCTAGTTGTTCTTCCAGAGCATCGACTTCACCGTTTAATGCTTGCATTTCACGAAAGCGCGCAATTGCAACTTCAATGGCTGGTACAAGATCAGTTTTCTGAAACGGCTTCACCAAATACGCGAGCGCACCGGCATCACGAGCTTGTTCAATAACTTCTCGCTGACTAAATGCGGTCAATACCAGAACACCACAGATGCGATCTTTGGTAATCAATCGAGCAGCTTCAATTCCATCCATGCCTGGCATCTTGATATCAAGGATCGCAAGATCTGGGCGTAGTTCGCGTACTAAGTCAACAGCCTTATCGCCTCTGCCTGTTTCACCAACAACTTCATAACCCTCTTCTTCAAGGGTCTCTTTCAAATCAAGACGGATGATGGCCTCATCTTCAGCAATGACTACTCGAATGCTCATGCGCTTGGCTCCTTCATACGGTCTAGAAGACTATTCATACGGCGCTCAAGGTCAGCTAGTTCGGCAACTATTTGCTGATGGTGACGCTGAATAACGTCAGCATGTTTCTTGGCTTCACGGTATTCAAAAGCCGCTGAAGGAGTTTCCGAAACAAGTGCTCGCAGAGACTTTTCGTCTGCATCGTCGACCACATGACTCATTTGGTCCTGCACTACACGGAGTTCTTCAGTGAGTTCCCTCATCCGAGCCGACACTTGGGACAAACGGCGCTGAATCAGTCGATGTCCCATACACCTTCAGTGTATGGATTGCCTGGGTGCCCGAGGTGGGACTCGAACCCACACGCCCTTTCGAGCAACGGATTTTGAGTCCGTCGCGTCTGCCATTCCGCCACTCGGGCCAGGATCGACCATGGTATCGGCACATCGGTTCAGAGCCTTACTAACGAGTAGCACGCCTCACCAGTAACACGCCGTCTAAGGTTTTCACAGTGCTTGCCTTTACATTCCCTGGTCAAGGGTCGCAACGACCCGGAATGGGTCGCCCTTGGACCGAAACAGAAAGCTGGGAGCTTGTTGACGAAGCGTCCGAGGTTGCTGGTCGTGATGTCGCGTCACTTTTGCTTGATGCAGACGCTGAGACCCTTCGCGACACCCGCAATGCTCAACTCACAACTTTTGTTTCAAGCCTCATGGTTTTGGATGCAGTGGAACGACTTGGTATTGAACCGAGCTTTTGCGCTGGTCACAGCCTGGGCGAATACACAGCCCTGACAGCAACCGGTGCATTGTCATTCGAAGATGGCGTTCGACTTGTTGTCGAGCGGGCAGACGCCATGCACGAAGCTGGCCTTGCATCACCCGGAACCATGGCGGCAATTCTTGGTCTTGATGATGATCTGGTTGAAGTTGCTTGTCGTCGCGCTGACAGCGACGTGTGGGTTGCAAATTTCAATGCGCCTGGTCAAGTTGTTATTGCGGGTTCCCCAGAAGGCGTAGCTGCCGCCGGGGCAGTTGCAAAAGAACTAGGTGCAAAGAAAGTAATGCCGCTACAAGTGTCAGGAGCCTTTCACACGCCCTTTATGACTGCTGCTCGAGATCGACTTCGCATTGCTATCGCTGCCGCAAATCCGCGTGACACAGAAGTTCCTGTTGTCTCTAATGTTGACGCTGCCTTGCATGATGCTGGCGATGAGTGGTCTTCCTTGCTGTCTGCACAGTTATCAAACCCAGTTCGCTGGAAGCATTGCCTCTTAACTCTCTCTGAAACTGGAGTAACTGGCTTCGTAGAATTAGGGCCAGGTGGCGTTCTCACCGGAATGGCGAAGCGCACAGTTCAATCCGCCAGAACCATCAGCGTTGCCACACCGGATGAACTGGACAAACTCATCGAATGGGTTGACGCCTCCGCTCCGCTAGCCGCGGGTCAACATGAAGGTGAGCATTTGTTCGCCATTGAAAGACTGGTTGTTAGTCCTTCAGCCGGCGTGTTCACGCCAATCGGGAATATTGCCAGTGGCACAGTTATTGAAGTTGGGCGTCTTATAGGCCACGTTGGTGAAGCAGAGGTACGTTCACCATTTGCAGGAATAGTTCAGAGTTACATCGCAGTTGAAGGTGAACGCGTGACATCGCGCCAGCCCATTGCATGGTTGCGCACAAAGTAACCACGAGAAGAACGCAGGACAACATGCCTCAGATCCCAGACAACGTTCGCGGTGCCCGCTTTATCGGTTGGGGAACGTCTCTCGGTCATACGACTGTTACCAATGACGATTTATCAAAGACGATGGATACAAACGACGAATGGATTCGCGAGCGTACGGGTATTCACCGCCGACACATTGGTGGTTCAACTGCCGAGATGAGTATCGCCAGTGGTCGCGCGGCCATCGAGATGGCCGGAATTGACCCGTTAACTATTGATGCTCTCGTGCTGGCTACAACAACACCAGACCGTACGGTTCCCGCCACTTCGGCAACAGTGCAACATGCACTCGGTCTTCGTTGCGGAGCGTTCGACGTCAACGCAGCTTGCTCCGGGTTTGTATACGCGATGATTACGGCTCACGGACTTATTGCAATGGGTTCTCAACGCATTCTCGTCATCGGTACCGACAGCCTCTCGCGAATCGTCGACTGGACCGATCGCAATACCGCAATTCTCTTCGCAGATGGCTCTGGCGCTGCGATTCTTGAACGAACTTCCGGAGCAGGGCAACTACTCGGGTGGGACTTGGATGCAGATGGCAGTGCAGAAGAAATTCTGTACAGCGAAGTTGGCGGCTTTGTGCACATGGATGGTAAAGAGGTCTTCCGTCGAGCTGTTCGCATCATGGTTGATAGTGCCCAAAAATCAATGGCTGCTGCTGGAGTAACCGCGGACCAACTCAATGTTGTCGTCCCGCATCAGGCCAATATCCGCATCATCACCTCAGCGTGCGACAAACTTGGAGTACCTATGGAGAAAGTTGCTGTGGTTGTTCACGAAACCGGTAACACTTCTTCAGCTTCAATTCCGCTTGCACTGTTCGGTGATTTTGGTCAAGTGAAAGCCAAAGATGGCGACCTGGTACTTATGGTCGGATTTGGCGCTGGAATGACGGCAGCCAGTGCTGTTGTCAGGTGGGGCGCACAATGAGCAGAGTTGTCTTGGTGACCGGAGGCTCGCGAGGAATCGGACTTGCTTGTGCGGAGAGGTTCGCAGCACTTGGAGACCAAGTAGCAATCACCTACAACACGACTCCCCCGCCGCCGCAGTTCTTCGGTGTCAAATGTGACATCACTGACACCGCTCAAGTTGATGCAGCCTTCACAGCTGTCGAAGAAAAGTTCGGACCTGTCGAAGTTCTCGTTTCTAATGCCGGAGTAACCAAGGACACTTTGTTATTGCGAATGAGCGAAACCGATTTTTCAAGCGTTATCGACGCCAACCTCACTGGAACCTTTCGCGTCGTTAAACGCGCCACGCAAGGCATGTTGCGAGCCCGCAAGGGAAGAATAATTCTTATGTCCTCGGTTGTCGGTTTGCTTGGGTCTGCTGGACAAGCAAACTACGCAGCATCAAAAGCAGGTCTCGTTGGATTTGCACGATCGCTTGCCAGAGAACTTGGTTCACGAAGCATCACAGTGAATGTTGTAGCTCCGGGTCCAGTAGAAACCGACATGACTGCCAGTCTCGGACAAGACAAGCTTGATCAAATAACAAATTCCGTTCCTCTTGCCCGAATGGCATCTGCAGACGAAATCGCTGGCGCCGTGGTGTTTCTTGCCGGACCAGACGCCGCCTACATCACCGGGGCAATCCTGCCTGTTGATGGCGGTCTCGGTATGGGTCATTAGTCGCCCGTACAGCCCCAAATCTGCAAAAGGCAGACTCCAAGTGCTCGCTGTGCGAAACTAGAGAACCAAACAAGGAGAAACACCCCATGGATCAAGAACTATTTAGCCGCTTTGTCAAGTGTGCAGTAGAGACCCTTTCAGTAGACGCATCACAAGTTGTACCAACCGCCAACTTCGCAGATGACCTTGATGCAGACTCACTTGATGTCGTCGAACTAGTGATGGCGCTTGAAGAAGAATTCGGCATTGAAGTGCCAGAAGAAGACCTTGCAGAAGTAAAGACTGTTGGTCAAGCTTTCGACGTCATCGTCGGCAAGCTCTAATCAGTTAGTTCCACACCATGAAGGGCGTCGGACATCGCGTTGCCATCACCGGTCTCGGCGTGGTTGCGCCGTGCGGAATCGGTAAAGATGCATATTGGAATGGCCTCATGGGGCCAGGAATTACCAACTCTCGCTCTCTCGAAATAACCGACTGGGATCCTCAGCCGTATTTTGATTCCCCGAAAGATGCTCGTCGCGCTGATCGCGTAGAACAACTCACTCTTGCTGCGGCTTCTGAAGCTTTTGCCCAAGCCGGCACGCTGAACGTGGATCCATCGCGTTTCGGAACCATCTTTGCTACAGGCATTGGCGGACTTCATACCCTTGAAGAGCAAGTAATCATTCGTGTTGAAAAAGGTGAACGTCGAGTGTCACCATTCCTAGTTCCCATGATGATGGCCAATGCATCAGGCGCTGCCATCTCAATGAAGTACGGACTACAAGGACCGAACGAAACCATTTGCACTGCGTGTGCCGCAGGTACTCATGCCATCGGTTATGCCGCCCGCTTGATTGCTTGGGGTCGCTGTGACGCTGTTGCCACTGGCGGGTCTGAATGCGCAGCCACACTTACATCTCTTGCAGGTTTCGGAAACATGACCGCCCTGTCCTCTACAGGTGCATCTAAGCCATTCGATACAACACGCGATGGCTTCGTGATGGGCGAAGGTGCTGCAGTATTTGTTCTCGAACGCTATGACCTCGCCGTTGCACGTGGAGCAACAATTCTTGGTGAAATCTTGGGCTCTGCCAGTAATGCCGATGCCCATCACATCACTGCACCTGCACCTGGCGGTACCGGCGCTATCGCATGCATGAATCTTGCACTTGATGACGCGGGCATTTCTGCAAGCGACGTGAAGTTAGTTAATGCACACGGAACTTCCACTCCACTAAACGATGCAGCAGAGGCAGCAGCAATGACTCATGTCTTTGGTGCTCGTGGCGTTGCAGTGACAAGCGGCAAGGGCGTCACAGGCCATGCTCTCGGCGCTGCCGGCGCTCTAGAGGCAGCTCAAGTAGTTCTCTCCATGCAGCACAAGCTGATTCCACCGACTGCTGGCACTACAGAGCTTGATCCGACTATGGACATAGACCTTGTAATGGGAGCGGCTCGTGCTTGGACTCCTGGCCCGGCCATTTCAAACAACTTCGGTTTCGGTGGACACAACGGCTCCGTCATTATCGGCCCGCCCGAATAACTAGTTCGCTCGTTTCTTTTCCCAGCGATACATCACGCCACTTTCGCCTGGCGCTTCCGGCTCTCTTTGCCCTGTGAAGACATGTTCGAATCCCAGTCGAGCCGGCACTTTTCCCGAAGCAATATTTGCCTCATCGTGAACAATCACCACGGTGTCAATTTCTGGCCATATTGCAAATGCAGTCTCAGTTAGTGCTCGTGACATACGAGTAGCGATTCTCTTGCCGATGTAATCAACATGTATCCAATAACCGATTTCTACAGTGTTGACATCTCCACGAAGATGCAGACCCGTTCCACCCACAACTTGATCACCAAGAAAAATCCCCATCACGAATTCTGTGCGATCTTCCCAGGCTTCATTCCATGTTTTTATGAGCGCCTCACGTTGAGTCACAGATTGTGGTTCAAATTTTATCCACGGCATCCATGGCCGCAAATGTTCATAACTTTCGGTAACAGCAGTTACCAAAGCCACTGCATCAGACTGCTCGTACTTACGAACGATGTATTCCCCCACCTGCAGCGGAACCGGTGCGACAGGCATCTGTCTCATGGACTTACCGATCAACGAGCACGAACATCAGGTCGCATTCGCACGCGACCTTTCCGTTCAACAGAGCTCGGCCAGAGCCCTTGCCGCCACGTGCACTGATGTGCCCAAGAGTTGCTTGCAATTCCAATTCATCGCCTGGACCAACCTGACGACGAAAACGCGCACCATCAAGCCCACCAAACAACGGAAGCTTTGATTGATGGATCGGATCTGTCAGTAACGCATAAGCACCCAACTGGGCAATTGCTTCGCACATAAGAACACCAGGCAGAGTAGGACGACCTGGGAAGTGTCCTGGGAAAAACCATTCCTCGCCTGTCAATTTCCAATGTCCAACAGCCGTCACACCAACTTCAAGAGATGTGACGCGGTCGATAAAGAGAAATGGAGGGCGATGCGGCAAGACATCAATTGGCAAGGGAAAAGTTGTCATTTCTTCAAAGCTTTCAACAGATTGGCTGGCGTATCAGCCGGAGAAATCTTGTACCACGCATTCAGAATGACTCCATCTTGAATAAGAAAAGCAGATCGAACTATGCCCATGTACTTCTTTCCATACATCGACTTCTCTTTCCACACATCAAAGGCTTCAGCAACTGAATGCTCGGTGTCAGCAAGCAATGTGAAACCCAATTCATACTTGTCATCAAACTTCTTCTGTTTCTCAGGCTTATCAGGGCTAATGCCAACAATCACCGTACGACCAATGTCATCCTTAATGTCACGCAGACCACATGACTGCGTTGTGCAACCTGGAGTGTCTGCCTTTGGGTAGAAGTAGACAAGAACCTTCTTCTTTCCCAACGCGGCAAGTGAAAACTTCTTGCCGTTCTGATCAAGTAGTTCAATCTTCGGTGCTTTGGATCCGTCAGTCAACATGCTGTAACGGTAGTTCCTTAATCAGGGCTGCTTGCGCATTCCATGACCAAAGAAACCTTTTTTGGGGCGCGCATGGGCATGATAATGATCAGGGATCGTTCGCATGTCGTCATCAATTCGCATTTCGAACGTGAAGAACTCCGTCACGATCTCTGCCAGTCTTTCGTGAAGGCGCGCCTTGACTTCTTCACTGGGAAAAGCGTTATGTTCGCGCCATACCACCATAGGTACAGAGCAACTTTCGCATTCTGCTATCCAGCATTCTTCATCTTCGTAAAACCATTCAGACATCTTCGCTGCTTGACACAGCTCGCAAATGCCTTCGCCGAAGATGTTCACCAAGAAGCACCATCAAGCGCACTGCGAACTTCGGCGACAAACAAGCCAACCGCTTCAGAGCCACCGTCAATCATGCGGTGAACAACTGAAGCACCCATGATGACTCCATCGGCGACACGACTAGCTTCAACGGCCTGTGCAGCATTTGAAACGCCCACGCCAATCAACACTGGCTTGTTCGTAATCTTCTTCACTCGTGCAGCAAGAACAGTTGCAGTGAGCGCCAATTCTGCACGTTCACCAGTCACTCCAAGCAGACCGACCGAGTAGACGAAACCACGCGCACGCTCTGCAACGCGAGGGAGACGATTATCCGGAGCTGTTGGCGCTGCAAGCATCACAGTTTCGATACCAGCTGCATCCGCTGCTGCACACCAATCCCCTGCTTCTTCAAGTGGCAAGTCGGGCACAATTGCAGCAGATACTCCCGCCGCAACAAGGTCGTTAGCAAAGCGTTCATGTCCGGCATGAAACACCGTGTTGTAATAACACATCACGGCCAACGGGATACCCACATCTAGGTTTCGTATCTCCTGAAAAATTGAAACGGGAGTCGCACCAGCTTCCAATGCAATCTGTGAGGCTTTTTGAATGACGGGACCATCCATCACCGGATCAGAGAACGGGATTCCAATCTCAATTGCATCAGCTCCGTTGGCCGCACACGCACGCACAGAGTCCACCCAGCCCGGGTATCCCCCCGTGATGTACGGAACTAAACACTTCCCGCCATTATCAATGCGCGACCGTAGAGCGGCTTCGAGCCGACCGTTCACATCAACTCTTTCAATATGGACATCATTTGACCCACGTCCTTATCGCCACGACCGGAAAGGTTCATCAAGACAGTCTTTCCCTGCATGTTCTTTGCTTCGCGACTAATCCAAGCCATCGCATGAGCACATTCAAGCGCCGGAATAATTCCTTCTGCTCGAGACATCAATTGAAATCCCGCAATCACTTCATCGTCTGTCACGGTTGGGTACTCTGCACGACCAATCGACGCAAGATACGAATGTTCTGGTCCGACACCTGGGTAATCGAGACCTGCAGAGATGCTGTGCGCTTCTGCAACTTGACCATATTCATCTTGCATGAGGAAGCTCTTCATTCCGTGCACCACGCCTGGTTGACCGCGAGATACTGCGGCGCCGCCAGCAGGTTCCACCCCAATCAACCGCGCAGGAGTGTCAACAAACCCCGAGAAGATTCCCATTGCATTAGAACCTCCGCCAACGCATGCAACTACAAAGTCGGGGGTCGTGCCGGTCGCATCATTCATCTGTACGAACGCTTCGTCACCAATTACACGATGAAACTGACGCACCATAAATGGATACGGATGAGGACCCATGACTGAACCGAGGCAGTAATGGGTGGTCTCTACAGACGCAACCCAGTCACGCATGGCTTCGTTTACCGCGTCCTTCAGTGTGCGGCTACCAGAAGTGACGCCCTCTACTTCTGCTCCGAGAAGGCGCATCCGAAACACGTTGAGTTCTTGACGAGCAACATCGACTTCACCCATGTACACCTTGCACTCAAGACCGAGCAACGCCGCTGCGGTTGCCGAGGCAACACCATGTTGCCCTGCACCAGTTTCGGCAACAATTCTTTTCTTGCCCATGCGCTTTGCCAACAACACTTGGCCAAGAACGTTATTGATCTTGTGTGAGCCGGTGTGATTGAGATCTTCACGCTTCAAGAAGAGACGAAGACCCAGCTGTTCGCTGAGGTTGTGACACTCAGTGATCATGCTCGGACGGCCCGCGTATTCGCGTAACAACTGATCGAGATCAGCGCGGAATAACGGATCACTCCATGCATCTGCGAACGCCGCTTCCAACTCTTGACACGCGGGAACCAAAGTCTCAGGAACAAAGCGGCCCCCGAATTCACCAAAGCGTCCGTCGGAACCTGGGGTCTGCAAAATCGACATCTACTTATTCCACCATGAATTAGTCGGAATTACATCACCAATTGGTGCAACATGTCATTCGTCACGCCAGTCATACGCCACAAAACCACCACCGTCATATTCCTTGGGCGCCGCTTCTCGTGCATTCTCTATAAACCGCTTCATAAGTATGGGGTCTTTACGGCCGGGCACAGATTCCACGCCACTGCTGACATCGACTCCCCACGGGCGAACAATTGAGATTCCGCTTGCCACGTTCTCGGGTGTGAGCCCACCAGCAAGTATCAGATGAAGGCCCTCTGGCAATTCTGCCGCCATCTTCCAATCGAACACAGCACCAGACCCAGGCTCTGGTGCATCGACCAAAATCATCTTTGTGTCGAAATCTTTGGCACGAGTTGCATCCACCGTGCCTGCCGAAACTGCCTTAATGACCGTGCGCACATGCTGTGACACAGCAAGGACGTCTGCTGGGCTCTCATGTCCATGAAGCTGCGCTGCCTTAACACCACTTGACTGCACCAGTTCAATAACTCTCTTCGGATGCTCGTCTCGAAACACACCTACGGTCAGAATTTCAGGCGGTATCCGCCTAGTGATGTCGTAGACCTTCTGAACCGCAACTTGGCGAACAGATGGCGCAAATATAAAACCAATCGCATCAGCACCTAATGCCACAGCCAAAAGAGCATCGTCCTCATTCGTGATGCCACATATCTTTACGAACATGACATAACGGTACTCGTGCTACGAGGGCCTACTGAGCCTCATTATCAACGCACAATTCAGTAAGAGCAGTTTCCGGGTTCGGTGAAGTCACCAGGTGTTCCCCCACCAAAATGGCGTCATAGCCAGCAGCTCGCAGGGCAACTGCGTCAGCACGACCACGAACGCCAGATTCAGCCACTTTCACAACATTGTCCGGAATCAGAGGAGCCATACGAACTGCCCGAGCCTGATCAACTGCAAAAGTCACAAGGTCTCGCTGGTTCACGCCGACCAATGTGGCTCCTGCACGCATGGCAACTTCAAGCTCAGCCTCGTCATGCACTTCAACCAATGCATCAATGTCCACTTCGCGAGCAACCTCGAGAAACAACGACAACTCGTCCGGTGTAAGGACTGCGGCTATCAGCAGAACACAATCAGCACCCATGACTCTTGCGTCACAAACATCCCGAGCATCAACAGTGAAATCTTTACGAATCACCGGAACAGTGCAAGCGTTTCGTGCCTGCTGAAGATCTGCCACCGAACCACCGAAGTGATCGGTATCCGTTAAAACCGACAAGCATGATGCCCCACCTCGTTGATACTGAAGTGCCAACGCTGAAGGATCAAGACCGGCATTCAAATCACCTTTTGAAGGCGACCTGCGTTTGATTTCAGCAATGACAGCCAGATGCGGTGTTGCACGAATATGGGAAGTGAATCCACGAGTAGGTACACAACTTTTGGCCTGATTCAGCAAATCATTGAACGAACGTGTGTCGTTCTGCGCGCGCCCGCGATGCCAAGCAACGATGTCATCTAAGTACGTGCGCGTCATGTTAAGTCGGCACTCGTACGAGACGGGTTAGAGGCCCTTGCCGCCAAGTGGCGTAAGGAAGAACATCTCTGGACGTCCACCCATGAATGGAGCGAGAGTTTGACTGAAGGGACCGAACCAGTCAGCAGTCATGTGAGCATTCATCGCATCTTGGTTTTCGTAGATCTCATAGATCCACAAAATGTCTGCGTTTGTAGCGTCTGCATGAAGAACATACATACGTGTTCCGGCTTCTTTGTTTACGTGCTCAAACGCAGCTTTGAATGCTTCAGCAAGTTCAGCACCTTTACCTTCAGCGGCGGGAAGTTTTGCCAACAATGCAACTGTGCTCATGATGAACCATTCTTTCTGGCCGTAGCCAATCTGATGTGACGATATTACACGTCTACATCTCAGCCTTAAAAGCCAAGAATTGAGGTGACTTCAGACAGAAGACTTGAGATCGGGACTCGTACTTGTTCCGTTGAGTCACGATGGCGAATGGTGACGGCATTATCTTCCAGAGAATCAAAGTCCACCGTGACGCAGAGTGGCGTCCCGATTTCATCTTGTCGGCGATAGCGACGCCCAATTGCTTGGGTTTCGTCGTAATCACACATGTACCGCTGGGACAATGTTCCGTAAATTTCACGAGCTAAAGGAGTCAGAGTCTCCTTCTTTGACAACGGCAAAATGGCCACCTTGTATGGCGCGAGACGTGGATGCAACCGAAGCACCGTGCGGGGTTCATCGTTCACCACATCTTCGTCGTATGCGGCCAACAAGAAAGCAGCCATTGTGCGGTTGGCACCTGCAGCAGGCTCAACAACGTATGGGATATACCGCTCATTCGTAGCTTGGTCGAAGAAGTCGAGTTTCTGGCCAGAGGCCTTTGCATGTTGTGTGAGATCGAAGTCTGTGCGTTGAGCAATACCTTCAAGTTCTCCCCACCCCCATGGGAACAAGAACTCGACGTCACTTGTACCTGCTGAGTAATGAGATAGTTCATCTGCGTCATGCGCACGAATACGCAACATCTCTGCAGGAATACCTAGTTCGATGTACCAGTCGAGACGGGCCTTGCACCAATACTCGTACCACTTAGGCCCATCTGCTGGTGGAACGAAGAATTCCATTTCCATCTGTTCGAATTCGCGCGTACGGAAAATGAAGTTTCCTGGCGTGATTTCGTTACGGAAACTTTTGCCAACTTGAGCAATTCCGAATGGTGGGCGCTTACGGCTTGTTTGTAGGACGTTCGAGAAGTTCAAAAACATTCCCTGTGCAGTCTCGGGACGCAAGTACACATCTGCTCCAGAACCTTCTACTGGACCAGCAGTGGTCTTGAACATCAAGTTGAATGCACGTGACTCTGTAAATGCACAACCCTTCATGCCCTGCGGGCAATCGCGAGTCTCAATATGGTCTTCGCGAAACCGGCGTTTACACACGGTGCAATCAACAAGAGGATCAGAGAAGTTCTCAAGGTGTCCGGATGCTTCAAATACTTGTGGAGGGCCGAGAATGGCAGCGTCGATAAGTACGGTGTCATCGCGCTGTTGCACCATTGTGCGGACCCACGCTTCCTTCACATTGCGAAGCATCAATGACCCAAGCGGGCCGTAGTCATACGACGAGCGAAAGCCTCCGTAAATTTCAGCACTAGGAAAAACGAATCCGCGGCGCTTACACAGATTGACAATCTGATCGAGATCTTTTGCTGGCATAGCCTCTCAGCCTACAAGTGGCGGTCGAACACTCCGAGGCTTCGTAGGCGCCGTTCAAGATGAGATTCCATTGCTTCCATCGCCAATTGACTGACTTCATGCACGGCTGGAGACTCTGGCAGTGCGAGCGCTTCATTCATTCGACCACCTAGCACCATTCGTAAAACATCGAGGGCCTGAGACGAAATGGGAACACCAGACCGACACGCCGAGCAATGACCGCCACCTTCGAGCACATCAAACGAAACAATGTTGCCGGATTCACCGCATCGAACACATTCGTCGATCTGTGGACCGTTGCCTTCAATAGTGAGAAGCCGCCAATAAAAGGCACCGAGCATCAGCGGTGAATGCCTCTCGTTAAGAGCATGCAGAGCCCGCGACAAGACCTCATACAAATGTGGCACGGGCTCACGGTCAGGGGTCAACTTATTGACTGCTTCCAACATTGACAGTCCTTGATTCAGACGATCAAAATCCGTACGTAGAGCTGAATGAGTGTGAACCAAACGGACTTCGGAAATCGTGTCTAGATCTTTCCCCGAACGAAGAGACACATCAACATGACTCATGGGTTCTAATCGGGCACCAATGGAAGACTTCGTTTTACGTACACCCTTAGCAACTGCACGAATCTTTCCGTGCTCTTGCGTTAACAAAACGACTACACGATCTGCTTCGCCAAACTTGTAGGAGCCCAAAACGACGGCGTTATCGCGATACGTGGTCACGAATCGAGCCCACCAAAACGCCTGTGACGACGATTGAAATCGTCAATTGCAAGTTCCAAATGGTTAGCAGTGAAGGCCGACCAATCGAGATCAATAAACACAATTTCGCAATACGCCAATTCCCACACCATTGATTCAGGCATTCGATCAGGTGGACCAAGCACAAGAACTAAATCCGCATCTTGAGTTGCCGGCGCCAGAAGTGCGTGAGTCAATGCGTCTTCGTCAACAGCGTGTGGGTCAACTCCGTTGGCACGCATTGATTCAACGATCGCCGCAAATCGACGATGCCCATCAGATGACGGGTCAACAATGATGCTTTGTTTCGCTGAGCGATGCCAAACAAACCGTTCACAGTGCCCCACGTCCTCAAGAACAACTTTGCTGGTACTCAACAACTTTTCTGAGAATTTGCCTGCCGCTTTCGCCGATAGCTCTGGACCATGGTGCGGCAACAAAGTGACCCAATGTGCGCCACTGCTCTTCACGCCAGCTGCCAAAGCATCAAGGCGTTGATTCCACTCTGCCGTCGACATCTCGGCCCACTGAGCAGGAGTACCACCAGCAACGACCACATGATCAAGTCCGGGGAATGTTGGCAAAGCACTTTGGGGCACGCAATAGTCTCCCACGCACCAGCCTCAGAACCTGTTGCACGTCTTTGTGGCGCACGGAGAAACTAAGGTGCAGATGCCATGAATGTGACTGCTTCGCCCCTTCCTCTTCATGTGGCCTGCATTATGGACGGCAATGGCCGGTGGGCAAGCCGCAAAGGGCTACCCCGTACAGATGGCCATACGGCCGGTGAAGAAGCCCTTGCCGGTGTTGTTCGGGCTTGTGCCGCTAGGTCAGTCGGATGGCTCACTGTGTTCGGATTCTCCACAGAAAACTGGGTGCGTCCACGCACAGAAGTACGTCATATTTTGTCCCTCCATCGCAAGCTCTTTGGCCGAATCAACGAGATGAACGAAAACAATGCTCGCACACGCTGGATCGGGCGTCCCTTCGCAGAACCTGGTGCACGAACCCCTGTCTATGTACAGAAGGCAATAAAAAAGGCCATAGCCGACACCGAGCACAACACAGGTCTTGTTGTCACCGTGGCTTTTGACTACGGAAGCCGAGCCGAATTAGTTCGCGCAACACAACGCGCAATGCTTGCTGGCCCAGTCTCTGCGAACAGCATTTCTGAAAACCTGTACGACCCTTCAATGCCGTCAGTGGACCTATTGGTGCGAACGTCCGGGGAGTCTCGAATTTCAAACTTCATGTTGTGGCAAATCACAGGAAGCAAAGTGTTCTTCACCGAACGCACATGGCCAGATTTTGATGCTGCTGAACTTGATCTGGCTCTCACCGCGTACGCCACTGGCGTCTCTTCATGAGTCGATCCCTTGCTGGCGACGCATCCATTGAAGCCCTACGTACTGTCACATCATCATTCGAAGGCGCCGAAGAGCGACAGGGCCAGATCGACATGGCGCACGCAATCGCCGAAACACTTGCCGCTGGCCGTTCGATCATTGTTCAGGCAGGCACAGGTACTGGTAAATCGCTTGGGTACCTTGTCCCTGCACTTCTCAACGGAAAGAAGACCGTTGTAGCTACCGCCACTAAGGCTCTGCAAGATCAGTTGAATCGCAATGACCTTCCTTTGCTTTCCAAACATTTGGGAATTGATTTTTCTTGGGCCGTCATCAAGGGGCGAAATAACTATGTATGCCGTCAACGCATCAATGAACTCAGCGAAACTGCCGGACAGCTCGAATTCGAAGAGGTTTCAGGTCCGACAAAACGCGAAATTGAGACAATTCTCAAGTGGGCTCGCAAAACTCGTACAGGCGACTTTGAGGAACTGCCCCGCGTCCCTAGTGAACGCGCTCGTATTGCAGTGTCAGTTAGTAGTGATGAATGTCCTGGAAAACAGAAGTGTCCCGTTGGGCATGATTGTTTTGCCGAAAAAGCCCGCGATGCTGCAGCCGCCGCTGACGTAATCGTTGTCAACCTTCATATCTATGGCCTACACATTGCTAGTGGCGGCTCGCTACTTCCCGAACATGAAGTAGTCATCTTTGACGAAGCCCACCAATTGGAATCTGTCATGAGCGACACAGTCGGGGTACAACTCGGCTCTGGTCGTTTTACTTCTCTCGCGTCAGCAGTACGCAAAGTCATTGCAGATCCAACTGTCACTAGCGCGCTGGAATCCCAGGGTGTACGTCTCACGCAAGCACTAACTCCAATGTCCGGGCTTCGACTTTCTAATCCCATGCCTACCTCTGTCACTGAACCACTCGCTCTAGCTCGAATTGAAATCAACACAATCCTCGGCGCCCTTCGTGGGATCACAACAGACAACGAATCAACGCAACAAAAGAGCTACCGGGCTCAGACTCAAGCAACGCGACTTGCTGAAGCACTTGACCTCGCACTCGGAACCATCCAGGGCTACGTGGCCTACGTTGAGGGGTCTCCCGATCGACCACAGTTGCGCATCAGTCCTCTTCATGTCGGAGAAGTCATGTCAGGTTCAGTGTGGGGAAATGTTGCGGCCGTACTCACCAGCGCAACGATTCCGGCATCACTTCCCGAACGGGTCGGCCTTCCACTAGAAGGCACAGAGATTCTGTCGGTCGAAAGCCCATTTGACTATGAACGCAACTCGCGTCTGTACTGCTCTCCCACTTTCCCGGATCGCAACGCACCAAACTTCACAGAGTTTGTTCATGATGAACTTGAAGCGCTCATCACAGCAGCAGGCGGCCGCACTTTGGCGCTCTTCACCAGCAACAAGGCGTTGTACGCCGCCACCGCAGCTATGCGCGAACGACTCACTGTTCCAATTCTCAGCCCTGCTGATTATCCGCGACAGAAACTTATTGAAATGTTCATGGCAGATGAAAGTTCATGCATATTTGCATCACAGGCCTTCTTCCAAGGCATCGATCTTCCTGGGCGAACCTTGTCCCTCGTTGTTCTCGACAAGTTGCCATTTCCGCGCCCAGACGATCCACTTCTTGAAGCTCGTCGAGAAGCCGTAGGTCGCGATACAGCATTTGGTCAAATCGACCTACCTATTGCAGCTACTTCTCTTGCACAAGCCGCTGGTCGACTCATTCGAACCGCAGAGGACAAAGGGGTTGTTGCGGTCCTCGACCGTCGCCTAGCAACTGCTGGTTACTGGAGAACTCTCATTGCAGCACTGCCGCCAATGGCACGCACACGAGACCGCGCCGAAATTGAACAATTCCTGCGCGACATCACCGCCGCACAGTAGGCCTTGATTAGTAGCCGAATCTTTCCAGTCGGTCAGCTTGCTGTTGCCAGTCCTTATCGACCACAACGTGCAACTCGATGAATGCACCTTCAGGCATTTGAGCCCGGACAGCGATGCCTACTTGTTTCAGCAATTCGCCACCTTTTCCAATGACCATGCCTTTTTGGCTCTCGCGCTCTACATAAATTTCGCAACGTACGCGAGGCCATTCCCATTCAGTGACTTTTGTGGCAACTGAATAAGGCAATTCATCTTTTAGTACGGCCAACAACTGCTCACGAACTAATTCCGCTATCCATTGCGCGTCTTCAGTATCCGTCACCATGTCTTCTGGGTAATACGCAGGACCTTCAGGCATCAATGCTTTCAGTGCTGCAAGAAGTTCCTGTACTCCCTCACCAGTGCGTGCAGAAACTGGGAAATACTCTGCAGCTCCTAACGACGACACGGCATGCAATTGTGCAATGACTTGTTCTCTCGTTGCTTTATCGGTCTTGTTAACAATCACAAATGCGTTTGCAATGTCAATGTGATCAGCCACCCACTGATCACCACGACCAAATGGCTTTGTGGCATCTACCAAGAGACACACAACGTCTACGTCTTTGGCGCTCTCGAGTGCGGTTGCATTCACCTTCTCGCCTAGCAATGTGACCGGCTTGTGCAAACCGGGAGTGTCAACAAACACAACCTGTGAATCGGGCGAATGGTGGATACCGCGAATACGTGTACGAGTTGTCTGCGGTTTATTGGAAACAATGGAGATCTTTACCCCACAGATTGCATTTACGAGGGTTGACTTCCCGACGTTGGGTCGACCAACAAAGGTTACAAATCCGCTACGCACTCTTACAGAGTAGTAACAAATACGACCCAAGGTGCAAAAAAGAATTTTCAAACACAATTGTCAATCAGAGGAATTCCGACGGTCACCGAAACCCACGACACGCCCTGACACACTATGCATATGTTCTCACGCGCTTTTTCTCAACTCGATTTCCGCAAATGGTTCGACAGAATGCACCCACAGACTCTTGCAATTGCAACATGGCTGCTCTACATCGACGCTGTTTTCTCAACGCTGGGCTTTCTCGACAAGACAAATGAGTTCGGAGCCCTGCGAATCATTGGACCGATGACCGGATTAGTCGGACTTCTTTCCTGCCTGTGCTTGTTTGGAAGTGGTTTTCTGATGGCGAACGGAAAACTGCTGGGGTGGTACCTCGGAATCGCTGCCTCGCTCAGCCATTTGTTGGCCCGCTTCATCATTTCTGCGTATCAGGAAGATTATGGATTCACCTACTCTCTTTCCGATCGAATAACAGGCGGAAACCTGGTTAGCTTCATGTTCGAAGCTGCCCTCGTAGCGCTTTTGCTCCACCCCATGAGCCGTTCATACGCACGCACGTGGTTCCGTTAAGCCAGAGACACCGTTGGTGTGCAACACTTTCTCCATGGCACCACGACATATTGAATCCATCGACGCCCTCAAGGGCCTTATCGGCGAACATCTCGGATACTCCGAGTACATGACCATCTCGCAAGAGCGAGTAAACCAATTTGCTGAGGCAACCGGAGACCATCAATGGATTCACGTTGATGTCGAGAAGGCAAAAGCGGGACCATTCGGAGGCCCCATCGCCCACGGGTACCTCACTCTGTCTCTCGGACCAGTTTTCCTTCCACAGATCTTCTCGGTCGGCGGAATCTCCATGGGCGTGAACTACGGAGCAAACAAAGTTCGTTTCGTGTCTCCTGTGCCCGTTGGCGCAGAACTGCGTGCAGGCCTCAAGGTGCTTGCGGTTGATGACACTGCGGGCGGCGCCCGAGTAACTCTCGAGACCACATTTGAATGCAAAGGCGCTTCCAAGCCTTCTTGCATCGCAGAAGTGATCTTTCAGTACTTCTTCTAAATTTGGAAAGACTCAACGAAAGTTGGGGATCACCTTTTTTGCGAATAGCTCAAGTGTTTCCGTAGACGGATAGTCAGAGCACCACGGAATGAAACCGGTGCAACCTGCATCGAGATATCGCTGGATCTTTTCGCTGACCTGGTCAGGTGTCCCCACCAGGGCCTCATTACGCCATTCAGTTGCATCTTTGCCCCAGACATTCAAACTCCCTGCCTTGACAATCTCTTCTTCAGTCTCACGAATGAAAACTTCACTCGAGATCGTTTTGCGAATGGAATCCTCATCGCGGCCTACAACAACGCAATGCTTTTGCAAGATGGCGCGCTTCTTGATGAATTCATCAACTGAACTGCCGAAGTTTGCAACGTCTGCATGTTCAGCTACCACTCTGAGTGTGAGTTGTTCCCCACCGCCACCAATCCATACAGGCGGATTCGGCTTTTGTAGAGGCTTCGGATCGCAGTTGGCTCGCAGCAACTTGTAGTACTTACCGTCGTAAGTGGTCTCGGCATTAGTCCACATGGATTTGACAATTTCAACGGTCTCACGGAGCATTCCAATACGATCTGATGGCTTAGCAAATTCGTATCCGTAGCCCTTGTACTCACTTTCATACCAGCCAGCACCGATACCCCAGTCAAGTCGTCCACCAGAGATCACATCTACTGTCGAAGTGATTTTTGCCAGAAGCCCTGGATTGCGATAGCTGTTGCATCCGACCATCTGCCCAAGTCGAATGCGTGAAGTCAGCTGGCTAATGGCGGCAATAGTGGTCCAACACTCAAATACTGCTTCTTGCGCTGGCTTCGGCACGTTGTGGAAATGGTCATACACCCAGATTGAGTCATAGCCAAGATTTTCAGCAAGAACTGCGATGTCGACAGCCGTCTTCCATTGTTCGGCCGCGCCATTGATGCCAGCCAGTTCCATCTTCCAACCTTGCGGAATAAAGACGCCAAAAATAGGTGTGTGGGATTCGTTCGACATAGTCCCTCCTTGCGTTCCGAGGTTATCGTTCAACAATGTCGCAATTCCCACCAGCCCTTCTAGGCATCGCAGAAATTCATGAAGCCATCGCAGTTGTTCGACCAGACGAAGAATGCCTCATCTTTCGAGACAAGAGGCTCACCTGGGCTGACGTAACACAGCGGACACGCCAGTTAGCCAACTACTTCGCAACACAAGGTCTTGGATGCACGACCGAACGAGACAAGTTGGATGGATGGGAGTCTGGACAAGACCATGTGGCCATTTACCTACACAATGGGAACGAGTACATGGAAACCATGCTCGGCGCCTTCAAGGCCCGCGTTGCACCATTCAACGTGAACTACCGCTATGTAGCTGAAGAGTTGCAGTACCTTCTCTCAGACTCGAATGCAGCTGCATGCGTCATTCACTCACGCTTTGCACCACTGCTGACAGAGATCATTTCGGGATTACCGAATTTGCGCGTCATTCTTCAAGTACCCGATGCATCAGATAACCCCCTAATGGATGGTGCAGTTTGGTACGAAGATGCGCTCAGTCGTTCATCTACCGACAAACCGGCTGCTGGATATCACGGCGACGACCTGTACATCCTCTACACAGGAGGAACAACAGGAATGCCAAAGGGAGTCTTGTGGCGAAATGCAGACGCCGTCGTCGAGTGCTTTGGCGGCTCAAAGACCGCTCGCACTATTGAGGAGTTTGTGACCGAGGCGGCAGGAAACTTTCGCGCACTCCCGAGTCCACCCTTTATGCATGGCGCAGGCCACTGGATTGCAATGCGTACCTGGCTCACGGGCGGCACAATCATTGTGCAGTCTCAGCCAGACCGACTTGATGCAGACGACATTTGGGGACTCATCGAGAAAGAGAAGGCGAACTTTCTTTTGATTGTTGGTGACGCCTTTGCGAGGCCATTGCTTGATGGCTTGGCAGAGTCACAACGCGACCTATCTTCGCTCTTGTCCATTCTGTCTGGCGGTGCGCCACTGTCAGCTCACCTCAAGGTTGAGTTTCATCAATATCTTCCGTCAGTCATTTTGGTAGACGGACTTGGTTCATCGGAAGCAGGTGGGCAGTTATCTCAAGTTGCGAGCGGTGATAGTTCGACTACAGGCAGCTTTCCCCTTGCGCCGCAGAATCACATCTTGTCTGAAGACCTCACCAGTGAATTGCAAGCTGGTCACGAAGGTCTGGGATGGCTCGCAAAGAGTGGTCGCCTTGCTCTGGGCTACCTGAATGATGAAGCCAAAACTAAAAAGACATACCCGATCGTTGATGGCATTCGCTATGTGGTGCCTGGCGACAGAGCACGCCTTACAGCAGACCTATTAATCGAAGTTCACGGGCGTGACTCTGTCACCATTAACTCTGGCGGAGAAAAGATTTTTGCCGAAGAAGTCGAGGCAGCAGTTAAGGCGCATCCTGATGTGTATGACTGCGTTGTTACCGGTCGCCCAAGCGAAAGATGGGGAAACGAAGTTGTAGCTGTTGTCCGCCTCAAAGCTGGAGCAACCACATCAGAGGCATCCCTGCTTGAAGTAGCCCAGAACTACATCGCACGATTCAAACTGCCAAAACAATTCGTTTTTGTAGAAACCATTGTTCGGTCGCCAGCCGGCAAGGCCGACTACCGATGGGCAAAACAGATAGCTATTGAAGCTGCCAACTAGAGCGGCAAGTTACCAGTAGCACCGCGGGTGCTTCCAGTGTCTGTAAACGACTTAATGGTGATTTCAGCAATACGCATTTGGTGAATTTCATCAGCACCATCTGCAAAGCGCGCCCAACGTGCGTTCTGCATCATGCCAGCCAACGGAGTGTCGGTGGAATAACCGAGTGCACCGTGGACCTGAATGGCTCTGTCGATAATTCGGTTCAAGCTATTAGCCACAAAGTGCTTAGACATTGAAACTTCTTGACGGAAGTCCTCACCTGCATCAATCTTCGAAGCCGCGTGAAGAATCATCAACTTGCATTGGTAGATCTCCATGGCGGAATCTGCGATGAGCCACTGAATTCCTTGCTTCTCAGCAAGAAGAGAACCGTGCGAATAGCGCTCAAGGGAACGAGCAACCATCATGTCAAGAGCGGTTTCGGCCTGAGCCACCCAACGCATGCAGTGAGCCAAACGAGCAGGTCCGAGACGGTACTGCCCAAGGCGGTGGCCATTGCCTCGTCCACCAAGGATTTGGGAATCATGGACACGTAGATCATCAATGACAATTTCAGAGTGGCCAGTTGCGCCGTGCATGGTTTCAATTTCACGAACATCGTTCCAGCCCTTTGACGGAAGATCAATGATGAATGCAGTGTTTGCTCCTCGTGACCCTGGCGGAACGTCCATCTCTGTACGAGCTACGAGAATTGCAAACTTTGCACGGCGAGCACCTGAGATAAACCACTTGTGACCATTGATGATCCATTCGTCGCCATCTTTGATTGCGTTCGTACGAATCAATGTTGGATCAGAACCAGCAACTTCAGGTTCGGTCATTGCGAAACACGAAGATGACACTCCGTTGAGCAGCGGCTTTAGGTACTTATCTTTCTGCTCATCAGTGGCCCAATGCAGCAAAGTGTGCATGTTGCCTTCATCAGGGGCCGAACAGTTGAACACCCATGGCCCAACGCGTGTCTTTGCTGCTTCAGCCTGCACCATTGCCAAGGCAACGTGTCCAAGGCCCATGCCGCCCCACTCTTTAGGCATATGAGGCAGCCACAGACCGACTTCAACAGCCTTCTTACGAAGACCGATCAATTCACGCACATATTCACTGTGCTTTTCAGGCGCCATGTCATCGCGGTGCCCAAATGGCTCCATTGCCGGCTTAATGACATTGTCAACAAAGTCACGAACGCGGTTGCGAATCTCTTCATGCTCGGGGGCAAGGGTGAAATCAATCATGAGGGGTCCTCCCAGTGGACTCAGTGATAGTCCATTCTGCTGTGCCGTGACCAAAATCAGCGAGTCGTACTTGGGTGAATCCCCTGCCACCCATAGCCTTGCATTGTGAGCCATTCAGATCCCCAGACACCATCCTCCTGGGATACCTCGTCTTTGCCGCAAGGAGAAGACAAATCAAAGATGGTTCGCAATATGTTCGACGCCATTGCCCCGCGTTATGACCTTGTTAATCGCATCATGACTTTTCGCCTAGATACACGGTGGCGTCGCCGTGCTGTTCGCGATCTTGCCCTGCCAGCAAACTCAACCGTGCTCGACTTGGCCGCGGGCACGGGAGATCTTTGCATCGACTTGCGCCGTGCGAAGTTGCGCCCCATTGCGATTGATCTTTCTTTCGGCATGTTGGCCAATGACCGCAGCCGTGCACCGCGTACCCAAGCAGATATCTTGCGCCTGCCTATACCGTCTCACTCTGTTGACGGAATCATTTGTGGCTTTGCACTTCGCAACTTGGTTGACCTTGACATTTTCTTTGAAGAGTGCGCCCGAGTGATTCGACCTGGTGGCCGGATTGCGCTTCTCGACGTTGGGGTGCCGCATAATCCCATCATTCGCTTCGGTAACAACATCTACTTCGGAAAAATCGTGCCGCGCATCGGTGCATTACTCAGCGATGCTGCTGCGTATCGGTATTTGCCCCGCAGCGTTGCGTACCTGCCCGAGAATTCTGTTCTAGTAGCAAAACTTCAACGAGCCGGCTTTGCAGATGCCGTTCACACGCAATTGTCGGGCGGTCTGACTCAATTGATGGTTGGCACACGAAACATCTCATGATCTTTAGAACTGCAACGCTGACCGAACATTTTGATTTAAACACAGTGTGTCGCGGTGATGGTTTTCTTTTCGTACGCGATGGTGTGGGTGCGGCCGGACGTGATGCAGTCCAGAGTGTCTCAGAAGATGAATCAGTCCCCTTTCTTCGTTCACTTACACCGAGCCGTCTTTCTGATCCCACCGTCGCTAGCAATGGCCCAGTTCTGTTTGCACTGGTTCCCTTCTCGCCCAAACAAACAGCCGAGTTCATTCTGCCCCGAATAGTTTTTCGGAAAACTGACGGACAAGCGCCAACAGTCACCATGATTGGGGATTCAGAAGACGACGTAACAGATGAGAAGTTTCACGGAGCCATTGCGGCAGCAATAACTGCCCCACCTCCGCGTCCCAGCAGCAACTCCTATCGCGTTGCACCCAGAACAGCAGTAGGTCATTACCTAGATGCCGTCGTACAGGCACGTGATGCAGTACGTGCCGGATCACTTCAAAAAGCTGTAATTGCACGCGACATCGAGGTGCATGCAGATGACCCAATAGACGTTCATGCAATCCTCCTTCGTCTTCGCGCGTCTTTTGGTTCTAGCTATCGCTATTGCGTCAACAACATCATCGGAGCATCCCCAGAACTATTGGTGTCCGTCGAGGGCACAACGGTTCGAAGCCATCCGCTCGCAGGAACTGCTCCGCGTACTGGGGACCAAGCGACAGACAAGAGGCTCGCTGAAGAATTGGTGGCCAGCACCAAGAATCAGATCGAGCACAGAATTGTCATCGACATGGTTCATGACACACTGTTGCCCTTTTGTTCATATCTCGACTGGGAGGCTGATCCATCAGTGGTCACAGTTGCAAATGTTCAACATCTTGGAACAGCAATCGAGGGCGCACTGACTGACCCGCCGGCTCATGTGTTTTCCTTAGTGCGGGCTCTCTGTCCCACACCTGCGTTAGGCGGACATCCATCCGCAGAGGCCTTGGCATTCATCGAACAGACCGAAGGCCTCAATCGTGGGTATTACGGAGGCGCAGTTGGATACATGGACGCCAATGGTGATGGGACATTCGCCGTGACTATCAGGTGCGCTGAGATGTCAACCGATAAGAGAACTGCACGCCTTTTCGCAGGCGGTGGAATTGTTGCAGACAGCGACCCATACGCAGAATTGGCCGAGACACAAGCCAAGTTTCAAGCCATGCTCTCGGCAATCGTTAGACCGTAGCGTCCACTGCGGCGACAACAGTTGACTGCAACGCTTCGTGTTGAGAAACATTGGAAAAGCGGTCGCATGGAACCTCGATAAGGCGGGTTCCGCCGCGCTGCAGTGTTGATGCAAGATCTGTCACGGTTGTAACGCGTTCAAAGGCAATTCCATGAGTGGCTGCCAAATGTTCAAAGGAAGCTCCATGCGGAGTTCCGTACAAAAGTTCGAAATTTGAGTTACTCACTATCTGAGCTTGAGGAAGAAACGAAAAGATAGATCCACCATCGTTGTTGGTGACAACAATTGTCAGATCCACATCACGACGATTCAGAGCCCACAAACCATTCGAGTCATGAAGACAGGCAATGTCACCGATAAGAAGTGTCACCCGAGCTTTAGTAACCAATCCAACACCAACTGCGGTACTGATGACCCCATCAATGCCGTTAGTGCCGCGATTCGAATGCACAGTAACGCCAGATGTTGCAGTACCGAACCACTCAACATCCCGAATCGGCATAGACGAAGAAACAACCAGATGCGATCCGACGGTCATTGCCGAAGTGACTGTTCTGGCCACCGACGGCTCGCTGAAGTTCTGAGCTGTCCACACTGATATGGCATCTTGAGCCGCGATTTCAGCCTGTGACCAACTGGAAAGCCACGACTTATCGCAAGCAGTTGCTTGGGACGCAAGAGCACGGATAGTCGTCTCAACATCTCCAACGACTGTGTACTGAACTTTGTGATCAGGATCAATGACCATGCTCGAAGAACGAACCTGGATAACAGGACAATCAACTCTCGACACCCACTGAGCTAGAACTTTCGAAGCGGGTGGTGCACCTATTCGCAGCACAACTTCCGGGATGTGTGACGAAGCAAACTTTTCAGAACGAAGAATTGCATCGAATCCAATTATCACTGCGCTGTTTCTTTCCCGCACACCACTCACGGCATCCGCAAATACTGGCCAGCCGAGAGATTCCGCCAGCGACAACACTTCCCGACTCGCACCTCTACCTGCAATGATGATTCCTCTGTGTCCACTAATGGCATGAACTATCTCAGACAGATTTTGGGTCTCTGACGTTCCTAGGTGGATGACGTCTGACCATTTCTTTTCTCGAGGAGATGGCATGTCAACGACATCGCCAGTGAGTGGTTCACGGAATGGAAGATTTAAATGAACAGGACCTGGATGTATTCCTGCAGCGGCCTGCACAGCGCGAGAAGCGAGTGACCGCCATGACATAGCGGCCTCACGTGACGGCACACCAGGGTCATGAAACCATCGAACAGCTGAACCAAACAAATGTGTTTGATCAATAGTTTGAGCCGCTGCAACATCTCGCAACTCTGGTGGTCGATCTGCCGTACACACAATCATGGGAACATCACTTTGGTGCGCCTCAACTACCGCCCCATGAAAATGGGTACCTGCCGTGCCAGACGAGCACAACAGAACGGCAGGAACACCAGATGCGGATCCGATGCCTAAAGCAGCGAAAGATGCGCTGCGTTCATCATGAAAGACATGAACCTCAATGTCGTTATTCAGAGCCAGGGCAAGAGCGAGTGGCGTGCTCCGACTACCGGGAGCAACCACCGCATGACGTATTCCTTGACGCGCCCATTCATCGACCAATGTTGCGCAAAATGTGGCTGCAGTGTCGCCAGAAGAACTCATGTCACCTATCGTGTCACCTATGCGTGTAGAAATCTGGTCCGACGTCGTTTGCCCTTGGTGCTTCATAGGAAAGCGTCGGTTTGACAACGCCATAGAAGTCCTCAGACAGAAGGGCATTACTGAGCCAATTGAAGTGGTCTTCAAGGCATACCAACTGGATCCGTCAGCCCCGGTTGGGGTTCCAACCCCAGTCGTAGAGGGTTATGCAAAGAAGTTTGGCGGGCGCGAGAGAGCTGAACAGATTTTGAACCATGTCACCAATGTCGCAGCCGCCGACAATATTGAGTTCAACATGGATATCGCATTGCGCGCTAACACCATTCTGGCTCACCGTGCATTGCACTGGGCTCTTGAGCACCATGGTGCGATCACACAGGCAATTTTCAAAGAACGCCTCATGAAGGCCTACTTCACCGACGGACTCAACGTCGGCGATGCAGATGTTGTTGCTCAATGCGCTTCGGAAGTCAACTTAGACGGCGAAGCCATTCGAGCCTGGCTAGACACAGATGAAGGCTTTGATGCCGTTAAACAAGATCTACAAGGTGCCGCCATGCGCGAGATAACTGCAGTTCCTTCATTCGTAATTGATGATCGTTTTCTCATACCTGGCGCTCAGGACGTCGACGTGTTTGTCAATGTCTTAGAGCGAGCGTTGACACGTTGACAACTACACACGTCACATTTCTTCACGGCTTTACCCAAACGGGCAACTCATGGGCTCCTGTGTTACAGCTGATGAAAGCCGAATTCTCATCACAGTGTCTTGATGCTCCTGGCCACGGGGCCAATATCGACGGTTCCCGCACACTTCCCCAGTGTGCTGACGACATCGCCGCAGCTATGCAACCTGGCATTCTCATTGGGTACTCCATGGGAGCACGAATGGCGCTTCACGTGGCTCTTCAGCACCCAAAGATGGTTTCTCAACTAGTTCTTATCAGCGGTACACCGGGACTCGTCACCGAGGATGAAAGAACAGCGCGACGCAAGAGCGACAACGAACTGGCAGAAAGAATTGAAAAAATTGGAACGGCATCATTTATTGACGAATGGTTGGCGCTGCCAATCTTTTCGGGTCTGAATATGGACACGAATCAAAAAGACGATCGACTTCGCAATACCGAAAAAGGTCTTGCAGATTCTTTACGTTTTGCTGGAACCGGCACACAAGAGTCGCTGTGGCCACACCTGCGCCAACTTTCAATACCCACGCATTTGATAGTTGGAGAAACAGATGCCAAGTTCACCGCAATCGCTCACGACATGAAGCCGCTTCTTCAATCAGGGAAAACAACTGTTGTTCCTAGTGTCGGACACACCGTTCATCTCGAAGATCCAACAACGGTCAGCCAATTGCTTGATTCAATAATTCTACGAAACGATTGAAAGCGCGATTCCTGCACCAAAGGTCATGCCTAGCACTAACTGCGCACGACCAACGTTGCCCAAAACAATGATCAAATCTCTCCCCTTTGCACCGCGCGCCAATGCTTCAAGTGCTGGACGAAGAACCACTATGCCGACAAGGCCAAACAGTGCATAGGCGCCAACTAAAATCGCAGAAGCACATATAGAAATTGCGGCTAATACAACCAAGAAAGCGAAGAACTTGCGAGTGTTGGCATCGCCCAGTTTTACTGCAAGCGTGTTCTTTCCAGCAACGGTGTCGCCAGGAATATCTCGCAGATTGTTAATCACTAGCAATGAACATGCAATACAGCCGACAGCAACGCTTGCTACAACTCCGGCCCAAGTGAACTTTTCTGAAACTACGAATTCAGACCCAGTGGTTGCCACTACTCCGAAGAATACAAAGACAAATACTTCACCCCAGCCTGCGTAACCGTATGGTCGCGGGCCACCGGTATACGTCCACGCTGCAACAATCGCTAGGGCGCCGACCAATACCAACCAAAGTGATGTCATCAGAGCAAGCGCCAGTCCGGCACATGCCGCAATCCCAAACATGATGAACGCAGCCCTTTTCACGTGCGATGCGGCTGCTGCGCCCGAACCGACGAGTCGTAATGGGCCAACACGAACCGCATCAGTCCCCTTCACCCCGTCTGAGTAATCATTCGCATAATTGACGCCCACTTGTAACGCCAAACTGACAACACCCGCAAGCACACCTCGCCACCAGATTGGGGCTGGCGCTCCACTTGCGCACGCAACACCAACAAGCACCGGCACGATAGCTGCGGGCAATGTGCGCGGCCTAGCGCCAATAATCCATTTCTTCCATCCGAGGCTTGAGGGGTTTATTGGCGAAGTCATGTCACTAGTGTCGCACGAGTCGTACGCTAGATGCGTGAACGAGTTGGTATGTCTTGATATGGCAAACAGCCAGTTGTTCGTTGACCGTCTATCGCGTGCATGGGACAACGACGATGCCGTGTTCCCGCTTGATCAACGCTTACCTGCGCCGGCACGTCAACAGATTCTTGACCTGGTGAAACCCACGATCATGGCTACCGTTGAGGGCGACACGCGTGTTGACGGACAACCCGTCGAGAACGGCGACGCCGTTGTCGTAGCGACTAGCGGAACGTCAGGCATTCAGAAGGCCGCGGTCCTCACAATGTCAGCAGTAGAGGCCAGTGCGCGAGCAACCTCGGAACGACTGAACGTGATGCTTCGTGACACATGGCTTGCGTGCCTGCCTCCTTCACATGTAGGTGGACTATCCGTGATCACACGTTCTCTCGTTATGGGCACTTCACTCATTCCAGTTCCTTCTTTCTCTCCGGAATCCTTTGAACAGGCCGCAAGAGATGGAGCAACCCTGGTGTCGCTTGTCTCCACCGCGCTACAAAGAATTGATCCCACACTGTTTCGCACCATTGTCTTAGGCGGGTCTCGTCAAGCGTCACAGTTGCCAGCAAATTGCATCACCACATATGGGTTAACTGAAACTGGTAGCGGTGTTGTGTACAACGGCACAGCACTTCGTGGTGTTGAAATAGAAATACGAGATTCCATTGTCTACATCAAGGCCCCAATGTTGTTGCGTGCGTATCGAGACGGCTCAGTTCCTGTAGACAGCAACGGTTGGTTCCGCACAGGCGACAGAGGCTCACTCTCAGATAACGGCGTGCTACAGATTGAAGGACGCGAAGGCGACCTCATCATCACTGGCGGAGAAAACGTGTGGCCAGAGGTTGTTGAAGATGCTTTGCGAGACTTTGAATCGATCTCAGATCTCTGCGTGGCGGGCGTTCCAGACAAAGAATGGGGTCATGCCGTTCACGTGTGGGTAGTCACCACCGCCAGCAGCAAACCCTCGTTAGACGCATTACGCGGACACGTGAAGCAAACTCTTCCGGCGCATTGCGCTCCACGAAACGTCCACTTTGTCGCCGAGATACCCAGGACTGCACTCGGTAAACCACAGCGCTCGTTACTTGTTGAAAGTTTGAAGAAGTCTTAGCCGGCGTTCGAGGTATTGAGTCCAGCGCCACCGTCGATCACATACGTTTCTCCGGTTATCCAACTCGCTGAATCAGAAGCAAGGAATGTAGCAAAATTGGCAATGTCTTCTGGTTCGCCAAGACGCTTGAGAGGAACCGTTGCAGCAATCTTGTCTCCAAAGTTCTCAACCAAGAAACCAGCGAAATCTGTCTTCACTAATCCCGGCGCAATTCCGATCACTCTGTTCGGACCAATCTCACTCGCAAGCTGTCGCGTGAAGTGAATCAACGCAGCCTTGGTCAAGTTGTACACACCAAGTCCACCTCCATCAGTACGAAGACCACCAACAGATGCAATGTTGATAATGACGCCAGGATTCTCCTTGAATGAAGCTTCATATGCAGCTTGGGTCCACTGCAATGGGGCCTTCAAATTGATTTGGAAAGTCTTGTCATAACGGCCTTCATCAACGCCCATTGTTGGTCCGTAGTACGGGTTAGTCGCAGCGTTGTTTACCAAGATGTCTAGACGTCCGAACTTGGCAATGGTTTCCCGAACAACATCAGTAGCAGCCGTCGGGTCTCCTACATTGGCTGGGCGAATCGCTACTTCGCCTTCAATGCCCTCCATGGCCGATTCATCAATCTTGCGAGACACCATCATCACGCTCGCGCCTGATTCAGCGAACGTCTTGGCTATAGCCAGTCCAATTCCTCGTGATGCTCCCGTAACGAGTGCGACTTTGCCTTTTAGTGAAACTTCCATTTCGCCAAGTTACAGAAGTCAGAGACCTAAGGCGTTACTCGGTACCAATCGTGGGCATCAAGCGAACTTCAGTGATGCGACGACCTTCGAGTGCCTCGACAACAAAGCGCCATCCCTCAATCTCAAAGGTCTCGCCTACTACCGGTACGTGTTCAAGGACACCAAAAAGGAACCCACCGACAGTGTCAAATTCCGCGTCGGGCAGATCTACGTCGAAATGTTCATTGAAGTCTTCGATAGACATACCGGCGTCGACCAGAGACTCACCATTAGGCAAAGTGCGGACATTAGGCACTTCATCATCGTGTTCGTCCACAATTTCGCCTACTAGTTCTTCAAGGCAGTCTTCGAGAGTAACTAGACCAGTGATGCTGCCGTACTCATCAGCCACGATGGCCATATGGAAATGATCGCGCTGCATCTCGCGCATTAGTTTTGCAACCGGCTTGTTCTCGGGAATAACTACTGCAGTACGAACAAGCGAGTCGACTGGGTCAGAGCCAAGCCCAGAACGCACCGCCTTCATGATGTCCTTTGCGTACACAATTCCAAGCACGTCTTCATTGTCTTCGTCGTCATTACGCATCACAGGCAACCGACTAACACCGTGTTCAAATGCTTCATCCAACGCCATATCTAAAGTTTCGCCAGAGTCAACACTCACAATGTCTGGGCGAGGACGCATAATCTCTCGAACAATCGTGTCTCCGAATTCAATAATGGATTCAATCAACGCACGTTCTTCATGTTCGATCACTTCATCCTCAACGGCTGCTTCCACCATGCCTAGGAATTCTTGTTCGCCAATGAATGGGCCCTGCTCGAGTCCTTTTCCTTTAACAACGATGTTTGTAAGCCCGATAAGGCCTTGAGAAATCTTTGCTAGCGGATAGAAACCAACCAATAATGCGATAAAGCGAGATGTTGACAATGCTGCTCTATCGGCGTGGAGAATGGCATACGTCTTCGGCACAGCTTCTGCAAAGACGAAAAACACAACAACGTTCAAGACAACACCGATTACAACACCGGTTGCGCCGAAAAGGCGGCCTGCTACAACTCCGGTCAATGTTGCCTGCACTGTCTGGCAGACATTGACGGACAACAGGAGCGGATTCACCCAACGTTCGGGATGCGTCACCAGACCCAAAAGAGCGGCACCACCGCGTGCACCAGAATCTGCAAGCGCTTGAGCTTTCGGTTTTGAAACGCGCGACAGTCCCATTTCGGCTATCGCGAACATAATAAGGCACAGCAACAGAATGAGAATGCCGGCCAACATCCACCAATCAGCAGTATTCGGTGAAGCCGCAATCATTCGTCTTGTTCCTGTCTGAATTCGACAGGTGCTGGACCTGCCCAATGATGCTTTGTCAAGATTGCCATCTCTCGAGCACGCATAACTGTCTTTGTTTCTTCGTCATGATGATCAAAACCAAGAACATGCAAAATTCCATGCACTAAAAGTAGTGCAACTTCATCGTCAAAACATCCTGCATGCGTAGAAGCCTGTCGTTCCGCCACAATTGGGCACAGTACGACATCGCCCAACAAGGTCGGCACGTCGTCACTATCCGGATGAGGTCTAGCTGGTCCCCGTGTGAGAGCACCAGGACCCTGCTGTTCAATCATGTCTGCCGCATCTAAGGGGAAAGCCAAGACATCAGTTGGGCCGACCTTGCCCATATGTTCCTTGTTCAGGTCTGCCATAGTTGATTCATCTACGAAAAACACCGACAACTCACACGCACCGTGCACCCCCTCATGTAGGAGAGAAGATATTGCCAGTTGTCGCCAGCGTGCAAGATCAATCGTGCTTCCAGATTGCTCGTCCGAGCAGAACACTTCGGGAACTCCGTCGCCACCAGCACGACGAGGCACATGAATACGCGGTCGAGACTCAGTCATCGCGCACAGCCTTACGCGCAGAACTTCTTCGGGCCTCAGCATTCGTAAAGCGCTCATAGGCAGCAACAATGTCGGCAACGATTCGATGGCGAACAACGTCAGAACCGTCAAGGTAAACAAACGCCAATGAATCAATATGCCCAAGCTTTTTCTCGAGACCTACTAAACCACTGCGCCCGTCGGGCACATCTATCTGTGACACATCGCCAGTGATAACAACCTTTGATCCAAAACCCACTCGCGTTAATAACATTTTCATCTGCTCGGGCGTTGTGTTTTGCGCTTCGTCGAGAATGATAAATGAGTTGTTCAGTGTTCGTCCTCGCATGAACGCAAGTGGAGCGACTTCAATAGTTTGGCGCTCAATCAATTTCACTGCTGCTTCAGGGTCCATCATGTCGTACAAAGCGTCATATAAGGGACGAAGGTACGGATCAATCTTTGCCATCAAGTCCCCCGGCAAGAAACCGAGACGCTCTCCAGCTTCTACGGCCGGCCGTGTCAGAACAATGCGTTGAACTTGTCGGGCATGAAGAGCTTGAACAGCCATAGCAACTGCAAGCCAGCTCTTACCTGTGCCAGCTGGTCCCACACCGAAGGTGATGGTGTTTTCGCGAATTGCATCGACATAGCGTTTCTGGCCAGCAGTCTTTGGGCGCACCATGCGACCCCTCGACCCCTTAAGAATGTCATCAGTTAACACACTGCTCGGACGTTGTTCAGCACGAACCATCACAATGCTGCGATCCATTACAGATTGATCGAGTCGTTCTCCACTTTGAAGAAGAAGCACCATCTCTTCGAACAAGCGACCAACTTGGTGGGCTCGTGGACCCGAGCAACCAATCTCATTACCTCGCACCACTACTGCCACATCGGGGAACGCATCTTCAACTCGACGCAGTAGTTCATCGCGTTGTCCGAGCAGCTCAGCCATGAGATGAGCGCCTGGTACAACGACCGTGACGGTGGGAGCAACGGTGGTCATGTGCCTTCAGACTATCTTTTGGACACTCAGATTCAGGCTCCCCTTCAATGTGCCCCACCCGTAGTACCGTCATTTGGGTTCGATTAGGCGGTCACCACATGCAAAATTCGAGACAAAGTGGCACGTAAAGTCCTCTCCGCTACCGCGTGGATCTTTGCAATCGCAGCCATAGGACTCGGCGCAGCACATGCTTTGACAGCTGACGGCTTCAGCAGTGTTACCGCACTCGCTTGTCTGGCCATCTCACTGCTCGGCTTTGTCATCGGCGTCGCATCAAGCAAGACACCGCTTCCTGTCGCCGTCGTCACTGTTTTCACAGCACTAGTCATTGTTATCGCACGAGCGATTGAAGAGAACGCCGATAGTCCTCACACACTCATTCCAGAATCTCTATTCCTCGCATCACAGGTTCTCGTTGTGCTCGGGCTTGTCTTTATTCTCCGTCGACGCCTTCATGGTCAAGCCGGAAATGTTCTTGCCGACGGACTCATCGTTGGAATCGGAGCATGGCTCGTGGTGTGGGTGTATCTCGTTCAGCCATCACTAGGGGTGACGGGCAACTCCGCAGCATTCACGACTATTCGAAGTATCACTCTCGGCGTCACGATGATTGTCCTTTTCCTGTTGGCCACTCTGCTGTTCTCTCAAACCGTGCCATCACCTGCCAACGCATTTGTAGGCATCGCCATCGCGCTCGCATTATCGGGCATCATTCTGCGTGCTGTCGTGTTTCGCGGAGATGTCTCATTCTCAACAGCGACCCTCGATGCCCCATTGCTTATGGCCATTGCGTTAGCAGGCGCTGGCTTCGCGCATCCCTCTATTCGTCATATCGCAGCAACTGGTTCCAACACCGTGGTGCCTGCGCTGATGACGCGTCTACTGACCACAACCTCATCGCTAGTGGCACCCATCATTGTTCTTGCAATCGACAAGCCGGCGAACACGCAAGACACCACTGTTCGAACAATCACTGTTTGTATTCTCGCCGCAGTGGTGATGTCACGAGTAGTGCAGTCAGTCCGTCTGAATGCCAACACTCAAGAACAACTTGTACGAAGCGCACTAACGGATTCATTAACTGGGCTCCCGAATCGCGTACTTATGCTTCAACACATTGAAACAGCAATGAGGTCCTCATGGAAAACGAACGTTCAACCCACAGTTCTTTTCATTGACGTAGACAGATTCAAGAACATCAATGACAGCCTTGGCCATTCAATCGGAGACGACGTACTAACAGAGGTTTCACGTCGGCTTACGTCTGCAGTTCCCACCCATGCCACTGTTGCGCGAATTGCTGGCGACGAATTTGTAGTTCTAGATGCAACTACCGAAACCGTGACGCAGTCAGTTTTGTTAGCGGAGCAGGTACTCGATTCACTTCGCAGTCCGATTAAGACCAGAGATGGCGACATGTTTGTAACAGCAAGCATCGGGGTTGCGTATTCCCCTACGGCTGTTGAGTTGTCTGCCAACGAACTAATGCGCCATGCCGACACCGCCATGTACCGAGCAAAGAACGCTGGCAGGAACTGCATAGCCCTCTTTGATGAGTCAATGCTCGAAAGCGTTACCAAGAGACTTGATGTTGAAACAGCCTTGTATCGAGCACTTGAACGCAACGAACTCCATCTCGTGCACCAACCAATTGTCGACATCGACCTAGGCATCGTTGTTGGATTTGAAGCCCTCATGCGCTGGGATCGCGGACAGTCTCAAGTCGTTTCACCCGATGAGTTCATTCCCATCGCCGAAGAAACTGGGATCATTGTGCCCTTGGGCTCATGGGCTATCAATGATGCACTTACTCAACTTCGATCCTGGATTGATGCTGGGCACTGTTCTGCAAGCACCACAATGAGCGTGAACGTTTCAGTGCGACAACTTCATGATCCTCAGTTTGTCACCGTAGTTACCGATGCACTCGCGTCGTCTGGTGTTGCGGCAGAACAGTTGTGGCTCGAGGTGACCGAGAGCGTCATGATCACCGAACCGACACAAGCACTCGCTTCACTGCATCGCCTCAACGCATTAGGAGTTCGCATTGCGATTGACGACTTTGGAACCGGATATTCGTCCCTCTCGTTACTTCAACGCTTCCCTATTCAATGCATCAAGATTGACCGAGCCTTTGTTAACGATGTCGTCACCGAGCCAGCTACTCAAAACATTGTGCGAACAATCATCGCTATGGCCATAGCAATGGACGCTGATGTTGTTGCAGAGGGCGTAGAGACCACTGAACAGCTTGCGCAACTCAATTCACTTAACTGCCATCGTGCCCAGGGTTATCTATTCAGTCGACCGGTTCATGTTGACGATGTTCCTCGTGTTGTGAAGTTCATAGAAGACACAT
>JBIILS010000107.1:0-3893 GCA_044232585.1 Ilumatobacteraceae bacterium | reverse complement strand
GGAATAGAAATGCTTTGTACACGGTCCGTGACATCAAGAGGAGTAAGGCCTTTGTCATTCATCCATGAAAGGTGGGCCAGTAACAGCTGGCGAACTTCGTCCATAGTGAGCCGAGCCTGAGTATTACTCGGCAGTGAGCGGGCCACATAGTCGGCAGCCTGCTCAATGTCGTAGATAACGCGCGGTGCCACCATGTCTAACCGTTGCGCTTCACGCCCTACAACAACTGCCGCAATGACAAATACTGCGAGTGCCGAAACAATCGCAAACAAAACAGTGGTTATTGACATGTCATCAGCCTACGAGAACGCAGTCGTTAGAAACTCTCCATAATGAACCACTGGTCGTCTGGGGCAACTGTCACAACACGTGCCATAAATGCACTGCCGCCACTGCCCCACGAATATTCCATGTACTGCGGCAACCCTGGACGGTGCATCAAGTTGCGACCTTGGAAACCGAATTCATAAGCAACCGATGGACAAATGTATGCGGTGGTTCCAGCAAATGGTGCAGACAATGTCATGTGGGCATGCCCACTAACGACTGCCAACACATCGTGGCGTGCGACAACGTCAGTAAGTCCGGCAATAGAAGCATCGTCAAGGCGCACCGAATCTAAGGCCTTTCCTCCAGTTGCAAAGCACGGATGGTGCATTGCAATCAAAGTGGGAACTCCGTCAGATAATTCAGAATCCAACCACTCCAGTTGATCCGTATCAAGAGCGCCATCGCCACGACCTAAGCGAGCGGAATCCATGACAACCACTTTGCCTTCAGGCACCGCAAGTACGTAATCAAGTCGCCCATTGCGTGAGGGCAACGAATACAACCGCTGCATCTTTTCTGATTCGTCATGATTTCCTGCACACAAGGCAACTTCAACGTCAACTGAGGCGAGCACATCGGAGAAACCGCGATATTCATTGTCGGTTCCGGCGCGCGCAACGCAATCGCCCGTAATCAACACTGCGTTACTGCGCTTCGATGCGTGCTGCAATGCCTTTGTCAGATTCCCAACAGGGTCTGAGCCTTCGAATAGTTCATCTCCCGGACCAGTGATGTGTGGGTCAGATATTTGAGCAATGACAGTGCGTGGCATAGGCGCACAGTACCTCACACAGATTGATACAACATGTCCGAGAAATGAAAAGAACCCGGGCACTAGGCCCGGGTTCATTTACGTTTTAATCAATTAATGATCAGATACCGATGCGTGTAGCAAGAAGCTCGCGGTGGTAGGTCGGATCACCAAAGATGAGTTCACTTGACTTCGCACGCTTGAAGTAAAGGTGTGCTGGGTGTTCCCAGGTGAAACCAATACCGCCGTGGATTTGAATGTTCTCTGCAGCTGCGTGGAAGTACGCCTCTGAGCAATATGCCTTAGCAAGTGATGCAACTGAAGGAAGTTCTTCGTTCATTTCTGCTGCACACCACATGCCGTAGTAAGCAGCTGACTTTGAAGACTCAACTTCAAGCAACATGTCTGCACACTTGTGCTTGATTGCCTGGAATGAACCAATTGGACGACCGAACTGGATGCGATCCTTTGCGTACTGCACTGCCATCTCGAGCACTTTCTGTGCTCCACCGACTTGCTCTGCTGCAAGTGCAACTGCTGCAAGGTCCATAACTTGGGTAAGGACTTCGCCGCCCTTGCCTTCTGTACCGATGAGCTTTGCTGGAGTGTCTTTGAACTCAAGCTTTGCTTGCTTACGTGTCTGGTCCATTGTGGAAAGCGCTGTGCGGGTGAGGCCCTTTGCATTGCCTTCAACTGCGAACAAGCTGACACCCTTAGCGGTGCGTGCTGAAACGATGATGAGGTTTGCTGTGTGACCATCAAGTACGAAGCTCTTTGCACCAGTGATGGTGAAGTCAGAGCCAGAGCCCTTTGCTTCAATTGTGATTCCTGCTTCGTCCCAACGGCCTGATGGCTCTGTTGTTGCAAGTGTTGCGATTGTTGCGCCACTTGCGATGCCTGGAAGATATGCCTTCTTTGCAGCAGCATCACCCGAAAGGAGCAATGTGTTTGCTGCAAGCACAACGCTTGAGAAGTATGGAGCGCACAACAAAGCGCGACCCATTTCTTCGAGCACAACGCCGAGTTCAATAAATGAGAAACCTTGTCCACCGAATTCTTCGGGGATGGCAAGTCCTTGCAATGCCATTTGGTCATTCATTTGGGCCCACACTGCTGTGTCGTAGCCGGTCTCTGTCTCCATCTGCTCGCGCACTGCGGTCTCTGAGGACTTGGCCTCAAGGAACGAGCGCACCATCTTGCGGAGTTCTTCTTGTTCTTCACTAAATGCAAAATTCATAGATCACAGTTTGACCCGACCCGCGTCCCTCTCGCCAATCGGAGTGTGTACGCAGGTGTACACATATCCCGCTACCCTGTACCCATGGCCCATATTGGAATGCGTGAATTTCGTTCAGCCCTTGCCACCTATGTGCGCAGGGCCCAAATGGGCGAACGGGTGGTCATTACGGTCGACGGTTCACCCGTGGCGCAACTGTCGAACATGGGCTCTGACTATTCAGGTATCACCATTGCAGACCTCGTGGCGCGCGGAGTGGTTATGGCACCACGTCGCACTGGCGATTGGGTGCCAAGTGATCCGTTAGTTCTGTATTCCGGTGCGCGTATCGACAAAGCACTGTCACAGGTGCGCACATGACCGTTGTGCTTGATGCCAGCGCACTTCTTGCATTGCATATTGAAGGCGCACAGCGAGATGTTGTTCGCGACATGCTGGAAAACGACACCACCTGGGTCGCCTGTGCAATTGCGCTGAGTGAATCAATCGTGGCTGCATCACGCCTCACAGATGAAGTGGTGTTGTCTCGTCACCTTGAAGACATGATTCGCCATACGTGGGACTTCTTACATGTCGTACCTATTGATCAGTCATTGCTCGACGAAGCAACCACGTTGTGTCAATCACAACCAGTGGGAATCTCGGCTGCTTTGCACCTTGCTGCCGCGTCTCGCCTTCCCGCCCCCATTCGCTTCATCACCTTTGATGCAGCCCAAATTCCCGTTGCCCTGTCTTTAGGGTTCGAGGTTGTGTCAGGCTAAAGAGATGGCAAGCCCGCTCGGAACTCTTCACTATTTCGACCATCGGCTGGAAGTGCACCGAGTTGTAGTCGGACCATATGCAAACAATGTGTTCGTTGTTCGTTGCAAACACACAGGCGAAGCAGTACTTATTGATGCGGCAAACGAACACGAACGACTACTTGAGTTGTGCCAAGCACTTGGGGTTAAGTCCGTGCTTGAAACACACGGCCATCACGACCATATTCAAGCAATTCCTGCAATGCGCGAAGCTGGTTATTCAGTAGCAGTGTCACACGATGATGCCGGCATGTTGAAAGATGTTGGCTACGACGTATTCCTTGATGACACGCAAGTAGTTGAAGTAGGCAAGCTGCGTTTCGATGTGATTCATAACCCCGGACATACTGCGGGGTCTGTGTCATTCAAAGTGCACGATGCCCCGTTGTTATTCACTGGCGACACCTTGTTTCCTGGTGGCCCTGGTGCAACACATTTTCCTGGCAGTAGCTTCGAAACCATCATTGAGTCACTAGATACACGCTTGTTCACATTCCCAGGAAACACCATTGTGTTGCCAGGCCACGGCGTTGACACCACCATCTCAATGGAACGTCCGCATTTAGCTGAGTGGGTTGCGCGTGGCTGGTAACAGCAGCCCACACCTTGGCGGCATGGCACTTGATCCGGCTGTCTTGCCGCACGTTATTGACAACGCTTCAATTGCAACCGATGGTCGCGCATACCCACAAGTGCGAAAAGAACTACGCACTATTCCTTCATTTCGTAATGCATGGTCTGTTGTATGGATGTATGGCCAGAACATTTTGATTCT
>JBIILS010000032.1:0-13098 GCA_044232585.1 Ilumatobacteraceae bacterium | reverse complement strand
TCTGCATTTGTATTTGGTCGTGCCGCATACGATGCTGGCCTTATTCGGCCACGCGACTTTGCAACCGACGCTTTTGCTGCGCTGAAGTTTCGACTCATTGGGTCGAGCGACACGTCAAGCAGAAACGTTCGTGAACGAATCTTGGAAGCAGCGGGTGGTTCCACTCAGTCTGATCTTTTGGCGCTGAACGAAGTTGTACTGCCCGAACTGTTAGGCCTTATTCGTCCTGAAGCGCGTGCACTGATCGAACAACACCGCAATGCGGGTCGTGAAACATGGATCGTTTCCGCCTCCCCCATTGAAATTGTTGAACCACTTGCCATTGCACTTGAGATGACTGGCGGCATTGGCACGCGCGGAGAAGTTGAAGACGGTGTGTACACGGGTCGACTTGCTGGGCCTTTTTGTTACGGACCCGGAAAAGCAGAAGCAATTGTTGCCATCGCGACAGAGCGCAATATCAACTTGGCAGATTCATGGTCGTATTCAGACTCAATGAGCGACGTGCCGATGATGGAACTTGTTGGCAATGCAGTTGCGGTGAACCCCGATGCACAATTGTCTGCACTTGCACGGTCGCGCGGGTGGCCAATTGTTGTATTTGCTCAACGATCAAAGATGTTGGTGCGACGGACAACAACAATCACTGCTGCGATTATTGGTATGGCAATCACGTACTCGCTCGGCGCACGTAGCAAACGTTCTTAATCTGCACCCAACGGTGCCAGCGCCAATTGACGGCTCATGGCAACAACATTGCCAGCAGAGTCCCACATCACGCCATCTTCTTCCCAGTACCCACCTTGGGTGAGAGCACTTGTGAACTCACAAACGATTGGTCCTGGTACGGGTACTCCGCGCACATGCACAGTGAATTCAATGGTGGGTACCCACCCCTTCATGCCGAACAAGTTGAAGGTAACGGGCGGGAATGCGTCAGCTGCAAGCAACAACGAAAGCGTGTCAACGGGGCGACCATCTTTAAAGGTGAAGTATCCGCGTACGCGCGCAATGCCAGCAGGCTCATTTGTCGTGAAGCTGATGTCATCAGGATGAAGGCGCATATCGAGACGCGAACTGAGACCTGGGGGCATATCCGGGTTCGCCGGGCGTGTTGGGCAATCTTCAAACGCAACCATGTCAGGCATCACCAACGTGTTTGAGTGTGCGCCAATCGATGCATCAACATCACCGAATGTTCCGATTGAACGAACAATGTCACGACCATCGCGTGACATTGAGGCAACAACTGTTGATAACCGCCTGCCTGCTTTCACCACTTCACATGTTGTTGTGGCTGGACCAGCGGGTGCTGGCGACAAATAGTGCATCGAAATAGAAACGGGGTGAGCACGGCCGCTCTCGGCACGCATGGCATTGCCGACTAATGCCAACAAGTATCCGCCATTTGCATTTCCGTTGATATCCCATCGATCTTCAACTGGGGTGTCATACACGCCATTGCCAAGTGGGGTGGGTCGTGTGGCGTTATCGAACTCGAATGGCATTCCTAAGAGGTTACGAAGTAAATGTTGCAATAAACGAACCGACGACAAGAAGCGTGGTGGCGTAGCCTGTCTAGGTGGCAAAGTACTACCTCACCACTCCCATCTATTACGTCAACGCGCAACCACATCTTGGTCACGCGTACACGACCATTGTCGCTGACGCATTAGCTAGATGGCACCGCCTTCTCGGCGACGATGTGCATTTCCTCACCGGCACTGACGAACACGGTCTCAAGATTCAGCAAGCTGCAGAAGCTGCTGGTACTTCCCCACAAGAATTCACGGATTCCATCGCGCCACTGTTTCAACAAGCTTGGAAGCGCCTGAACATCTCGAATGATGATTTCATTCGCACCACGGAAGCTCGCCACAAAGTCGGCGTACAGAAGTTGCTGCAGGCATGTTTTGATGCTGGAGACATCGAACTCGACAAATACAGCGGTTTGTATTGCGTCCCCTGTGAGGCGTATTACACAGAAGACGACCTTGATGGTGAGAATTGCCCCATTCACAAGCGCCCTGTGCAACACGTTGAAGAAGAGAACTACTTTTTCCGCTTGTCACGCTTTGAACAGCGTCTCATTGATTGGTACTCACTTCACCCAAGCGCAGTTGTGCCAGAACACCGAGTAAACGAAGTACTCGGATTCATCAAACAAGGTTTGCAAGATTTTTCTGTCAGTCGAAAGACGCTCACGTGGGGTATTCCCCTTCCGTTTGACCCTTCGCACGTTGCCTATGTGTGGTTCGACGCACTTGCCAACTACATCACCGCAATTGGTTACGGCTCTGACGATGAAATGTTCAATAAATGGTGGCCAGTTGATCACCATCTCATTGGTAAAGACATCATCCGATTCCACAATGTGTACTGGCCAGCAATGTTGATGTCAGCCGGCATTGAACCACCTACCGGTTACGCAGTCGGCGGTTGGTTGCTTGTTGGTGGCGAAAAGATGTCGAAAACATCAGGCAACGTGGTGAACCCCCTCGACCTCGTTGATGAATTCGGTGTTGATGGTTTCCGTTACTACGTGCTTAGCGACACGTCGTACGGCAACGACGGTGACTTCACATACGAAGGTCTTGTCTCTCGATATAACTCAGACCTTGCAAACAACCTTGGCAACCTTGCAGCCCGCATCGCATCAGTTGTTGACAAGAAGTGTGCGGGCCTTGGTACAGCACCAAACCCGGATAGCCCATTGGCAGCCTTTGCCAAAGACGCAGTTGCAGAAACATCAGCGTGTTGGCATTTGGTTCAGCCAAGTCGTGCGTTAGAAGCAACGTGGTCTCTTATTCGTGCCACCAACGCTCACCTTGAGAATCATGAACCATGGAAAGCAGAACCTAGTGATCTGTTGAACACTGTGATGGGTGACGCACTTGAGGCATTACGCATCGTGACACTGCTCGCATTCCCTGCAATTCCTGATACCGCTCGTGAAATTTGGCGCCGCATCGGAATGACAACAGACATTGAACAATGTCGCATTCCTGCCGACACTGAGTGGGGCTTGTACCGCGCCGGTTCTCCTGTTGAAAAAGGAACACCGCTCTTTCCTCGACGCACTATCGCATGAGCACCGCCATCACCGGATGGACAGATACGCACTGTCATATCCACGACGACAAAATGAGCTCAGTACCTGCTGAAAGTTTGCAACGAGCTCGCGATGCTGGCGTTGAGCGCTTCGTGGTTATTGGAACTGATGCTCCAACATGTGAGCAAGCAATCGCAATCGCTTCGCAACACTCAGACGTGTGGGCAACAGTGGGACTACACCCACACGATGCAACACAAGGGACAGACTCGATACTTCCGTACGTCACGCAACCACGCGTTGTTGCTATTGGTGAATGCGGCCTTGATTACTACTACGAACATTCTCCGCGCGATGTACAGATGCGTGTGTTTGCGGAACAGATTGCGTTGGCAAAACAACATGATTTGACGTTGGTGATTCATACACGCGACGCATGGGAAGACACATACGCGGTACTTGATGCAGAGGGAATGCCTCAGAACACCATCATTCACTGCTTTTCTGGTGGCCCAAATGAAGCACAGGAGTGTCTTGACCGCGGTGCCTATTTGTCATTCAGTGGCATCGTGACTTTCAAAACCGCAAACGAACTGCGAGAAGCAGCCATGTTGTGCCCCCTCGACAAACTTCTCATCGAAACTGATAGCCCGTTCTTGGCGCCGATTCCTCACAGAGGCCGCCCTAATGAGCCCGCCCACGTTGGACTTGTTGGTACCGCCATTGCAGATCTTCGCGGCCTCGATGTGGCCGAGTTTGCATCAATCACCTCAGCGAATGCTCTTGCAGCATTTCCTCGCATACATTCGTAGGCACATGGATATTTCCCCCGTTGACAAGAACCGCATGACGGTAGCCATGGTTGTCTCTGCCGTCTTCCTTGCCATCGCATTTATGGCATCGGGAAACTCGGGCAACGAAACAGTCACTACGGTCTTGAATTCAACGACCACCACCTTTGACCTTGGTCTCGGTCTTGATTCCACCGTCGACGCCCCTGCCAACCTTGACGGCCCAGTTAGTGCAGACCCAAATGGGCAAGGACAAATTGCGTATCCCGCCGACAACTCTGGTCGCATGGTGCGCGGTAACGCCACCTACAAACGCCTACCAGATTCAGTGAAAACAGGTTGCTCTACAACTCTTGTTCCGCTTGGGGCCACCATCACTGTTTTGAATTTGAACAACGGACGAAAAACCGATTGCGTCAATATCAATATCGGCCCGATGTCTGGGTCGTTTGACATCACATTGAATACCGCAGTATTCGAGGCCATTGCTGAACTTGTTGATGCACCGCTTCCGGTGGAGCTGACCTGGTGACGCTTTCACGCACTGACGCTTCAAGCCAATTAGATGGCGCAGGTTTGCGCGCGAAACGTGCATTAGGCCAAAACTTTGTTGTTGATGCAAATACAGTGCGACGCATTGCGCGTCTTGCTGATGTTGAAAATCACCCGCACGTTCTGGAAATTGGAGCTGGACTCGGATCTCTCACGCTTGCACTTGCCGAAATAGCGACGGGCGTGACAGCCATCGAAGTTGACGAAGCTCTGTTGCCGCTTCTGAATGAGAACGTCGGAGAACTTGCCAATGTCACTGTGGTTCACGCTGATGCAATGCAACTTGACTGGCCAGCACTTCTTGGTGAACACACCGATTGGGTGTTGGTTGCAAACCTTCCGTACAACGTGGCTACACCACTTATTGCTGACGTTCTTGACTTTGTTCCGCAAGTGTCGCGCATGCTGGTGATGGTGCAAAAAGAAGTCGCAGACCGATTTGCTGCGTCGCCTTCCACCAGCGCTTATGGCGCCCTCAGCGTGAAAGTTGCGTTCCATGCAACTGCGCGCGTTGTTGGCCAAGTTCCTGCATCTGTGTTCTTACCACGACCAAATGTCGAATCATCGTTGGTCGAAATCACTCGTCGCACTACCCCGCTTGATGCATCAGTTGACAAAGCGAAACTGTTTGCACTTGTGAGAATGGGCTTTGCAAAGCGTCGCAAAATGCTGCGTGGTTCTTTAGCTGGCAGTGTGGAGGCACATCACTTTGAGGCAGCAAACATTGCCCCAACTGCACGTGCAGAGGAACTTTCCGTTCACGACTGGTTGCGACTCGCACACATTCTGGAAGACAGTCACAAGTGACCAAAATCATTGCGCCCGCCAAACTCACGTTGTCTCTCGTGATCACTGGTGTTCGTAGTGATGGCTTTCATCTCATCGAAGCCGAAATGGTGTCGCTTGATATTGCAGATGTCATTGAAATCAACGACGCAGATACGACAACACTCACTGTGTCTGGCCCGTATGCAAACGGAGTTCCCACTGACGCTTCAAACCTTGTATCGCGTGCACTTGTTCTTGCTGGCCGCACAGCGCAGGTTCATATTGAAAAGAACATTCCTCACGGTGGCGGTCTCGGCGGTGGCTCTACCGATGCAGCTGCTGTTCTGAAGTGGGCGCAATGGTCAGACGTGCCAGCGACAGCTCAATTAGGTGCAGACATTCCGTTCTGCCTCGTTGGTGGTCGGGCACTTGTCACAGGAATCGGAGAAATTGTCACGCCAATGCCCTACGAAGCCAAGAATGTCACCTTGTTTCTTCCGCCAATCTCGGCCCCAACGCCGGTCGTGTACCGAGAATGGGACGCCTTGGGAGGGCCAAAAGGGCCACGTGGAAATGATCTTGAACCTGCAGCGGTCAGTGCATTTCCCGAGTTAGGGCTATGGCGCGATCGCGTGGAATCAGCCACAGGGGCCACACTTCACCTAGCCGGCTCTGGCAGCACCTGGTTTACGGACGGCCATGTACACCAAGGGTTAAATCAGATCCCTGATGTGCAGGTGGTCTACGCAACAACCCGCCCCTAAGGGACAGAGAAGTAACGGACTTCTATATCGAAATGTCTATTTGCGACGCTGGTGGCGTGTGCGACGAAGCATTTTTTTGTGCTTCTTCTTGCGCATGCGCTTGCGGCGCTTCTTGATCAGCGAACTCATAAGGCATATGAACCTATCGGGACAATGACGAAAACAAAAATCCCGATACCGTATTGCGCACGGTCCGGGGTCGTTCAAAGGCAGGACAACGGGTTTTGATCCCGTGAATAGGGGTTCGAGTCCTCTCCCCGGAACAAATGACAAGCAGTCGAGCCACGAAGTGACAGCAACTCCAATGCCATCGGGCGGGGTCTGCGCCATCATCCTTGCTGCCGGCGAAGGCTCACGCATGAAGTCAGATTTGCCGAAACCATTGCATGAAGTGTGTGGCACGTCAATGGTCATGCATGTTGTGCATTCGCTTGAAGCAATTCCACTTGTTGCAACTGTTGTTGTTGTCGGACATCGCGCACCTGAAGTAACTGCACATGTGCAAGCAAATGCCCCCGACTGGGCACGCATTCAATTCGCAACACAACACGAACAGAACGGCACAGGCGATGCCGCAGCAGCTGGCCTAACTGGTTTGTCTGCAGATATCAGTTCAAATACTTCTTCAGTGTTGGTAATGCCTGGCGATACACCGCTACTCACATCGCACACAATCAATCGACTCATTGCGGAACACGCGTCGTCGAAGAACGCAGCCACTGTTCTGACAGCGGTTCTCGACAACCCGACCGGTTACGGCCGCATCGTGCGTGATTCAGGTGCAAACGTTGTTGGCATTGTTGAGCACAGAGATGCTTCTCCAGACGAACTGAACATCCGTGAGATCAACACAGGCATCTACCTTTTCGATTTCGCATTGTTTGGTCCAGCCCTCAAAGGAATCGGCACCAATAACAGCCAAGCCGAGTACTACCTGACAGATGTCGTAGCGGTGCTGGCATCGGCTGGCCACTCAGTTGGGTCGGTAATTGCCCCAGCTTCAGAGACCGCAGGGGTCAATGACCCTGCGCAATTGGCAGAGGCCGAGCAAGAAATGCTCCGCCGAAACGCAGGCGTCTGATTCACCCAGATTGCGAAGATGCCCAAGCGGCCTGTGTGTTCTACCATTGGCACATATGAACGCGCGGTCGATGGAAAAAGTCACTACGAAGCGATTGTCGCTGTTTACGGGTCGCACCCATCCAACGCTCGCACAAGAGGTCGCAGAACACCTCGGCATCACACTTGGCGACGCAAACGTTGTGCAGTTTGCAAACGGAGAACTTCGTCCGCGATTCAGCGACAGCATTCGCGGTGGCGATGTTTTCATCATGCAGTCGCATTTCGGAACTGATGCAGGTTCCATCAACGACTCCATCATGGAACAGCTCATCATGATCGATGCCGCACAACGCGCATCAGCAAAGCGCATTACTGCAGTGTGCCCGTTCTACGGTTATGCACGACAAGATCGCAAAGCAGAAGGCCGTGAACCAATTACTGCTCGCCTCATTGCGGATTTGTTCAAAGCAGCAGGCGCATCACGCATGGTGTCGCTTGACCTTCACAGCGGTCAGATTCAGGGTTTCTTCTCAGGCCCTGTTGATCACCTCACGGCTCTTCCAGTTCTCGAGCGTTACGTCCGCGAACATGCCCCACAAGATCTGGTGATCGTGTCGCCAGATGCTGGTCGCGTAAAAGTTGCTGAGCGTTTCGCACAGCACTTGTCAGATCTCAATGCAGACGTTGCTTTCATTAACAAGCGCCGGCCAAAAGGCACAACCAACGTTGCAATTGCAAAAGAAGTTATTGGTGACGTTGATGGCCGTCTCTGCATCCTCACCGACGACATGATTGATACTGGCGGCACCATCGTGTCGGCAGCTGAATTGTTGCTCGAGCGCGGAGCAAAAGAAGTCTGGGCAATGGCAACTCACGGCGTCCTTTCAGACCCAGCCGTTGAGCGCCTCTCAAAATCCCCCATCTCGCGAGTCGTCCTCACGAACACTTTGCCCCTGCCTGCTGAGAAGCAGTTCGACAAGGTGGAAGTGCTCTCGGTCGCAAAAATCATTGCTGACGCCCTTGCAGCGGTCTTTGATGAGACCAGCGTGTCAGAACTCTTCGACGGCGAAAACCAGTCCTAATTGGCCCTGGTGGGCTGAAATCCCCGCCACCAGCAGGTTTGCCCCTGTGGCAGTAGCCAGTTCAGGTCATAGACTCAGAAGCCGTGTCGAATACAGCAACTCTCTCAGCCGAAGCCGGTCGTGTAACCGGAAGCCCAGCATCGCGTCGTCTGCGCGCCGCCGATCGCATTCCTGGCATCCTCTATGGCCATGGCATGACACCAGTCGTTTTGTCTGTTGCTCGTCGTGACCTTCGTGTTGCACTGTCAGGTCCTGCTGGCCAGAACACAATCTTGACTCTCTCTGTTGACGGTTCGTCATACAACGCAGTTGTAAAAGAGATGCAGCGTCACCCAGTTCGCCGTAACGTCAGCCATGTTGACTTCGTACAGATCAACCTGTCAGAAGAAATCGTCATGAACGTTCCTGTTCACCTCACCGGTGTTGCAAAGCAAGTTGTTGCTGCTGGTGGACTTGTCGACGCAGCTGTTGACTCAATTGAAGTTCGTACAACTCCTGCGAATGTTCCAAACGAAATCGTTATCGACATCACAGACCTCACACCTGAATCAGTCATTCACTTGGCAGACCTCAAGTTGCCTGCAGGCGTAGTCGCAATTGGCGATCCAGAAATGCTCATTGCAACAGTTCTGATGTCACGCGGTTCCACTGCAGCTGCAGGCGAAGCTGCTGCAGCCGCTGGTGACGCAGCATCTGGCGAAGCAGCAGCCGAAACCAGCAACTAAGCAGCGACTCTCGGGTCGTTTCTTTCTTTCACATCATGTTGCGCCGATCGGCTCCCCGACAAGGCGACATGGAACGCACACTCATTGTCGGTCTTGGCAATCCGGGGAAGAAATACGCACGTACACGACACAATGTCGGCACCGATGCAATCGAAGTTCTTGCAAAGCGTCTCGGAGTCTCACTCAAAGTAGGCCGTGACCGAGCACAAATTGCAGAAACCCGTATCAACGGTCACGCAGTTGTTCTCGCAGTTCCCACTACGTACATGAACGACTCTGGTGAAGCAGTTGGCCCGTTGGCACGCCGCTACAAGATCGAAGACCCGGCCAACATCATTGTTGTTCACGACGAACTTGACCTTGAGCCAGGAATCCTTCGTCTGAAAGTTGGCGGCGGACTAGCCGGACACAATGGACTGAAATCAATTTCCGCACACCTTCACACTGATGATTACGTACGAGTTCGAATCGGAGTTGGCAAACCCTCGTCGAAAGATGTCGGAGCCGACCATGTGTTGTCATCAATTCCCGCAGCGGAACGTCGAATTCTTGATGTTGCGGTTGAAGTTGCTGTTGACTCAATTGAGAGCATTGTTTCTGGCGGAATAGCGGCTGCAATGCAGGACTTCAACGGACGGTGAGCACTTCTACTGCCACACCGCGTCCACTTGGCTCACTTGCCACGCAGGTAGCGAACGAGCCAGGCATCGATGCAATCGCAGGCCAGCGAGATGCAGTTCTTGCAGTTCCAGAAGTTGCCCGAGCAACTGTTCTTGCAGCGCTCATCAGCAACACAACTCGTCACCCCATTGTCATCGCAACTCCCACCGGGACAATGGCGCAATCAATTGCAGAGGATCTCGCCGCATTTCTCGGTTCCGACGCAATCGAGTTTTTCCCATCATGGGAAACACTCCCCTTCGAACGCGTAAGTCCAGCGGTCCTCACCATGGGTTCACGCATGCGCACCATGTGGCGAATGCGTCAAGGCAAGAATGCTCCGGCCGTCATCGTTGCAGGCACTCGAGCCTTGTTGCAGAAACTCGCACCCGGATCAATAACGCTTGAACCAATTCAGATTTCTGTTGGCAGCACTTTGAATATTGACGCCTTGTGTGAGCAGCTGGTGCATTGCGGTTACCGCAGAGAAACAATTGTGGAGCATCGCGGCGAGTTCGCCCGTCGTGGCGCCATTGTTGACATTTTCCCCAGCACTGATGACGAACCAATTCGTGTCGACATGTGGGGCGACGATGTTGACCGACTAACGCACTTCACTGTGGCTGATCAGCGCAGTACCGATGAAATCACCTCAGTAGAGATTTTTCCGGCCCGCGAATTGTTATATGTCGACGGTGTACAAGATCGGGCACGCGAACTGATCGCTACAGAACCGTGGGGTCGTGAGCAATGGGAACGCTTGTCAGAGGGGCAAATCTTTGACGGCATGGAAAGTTGGCTTCCATGGCTAACTGAGTCTGATGACTTACTGACTGACCATCTCGGTGATGATGCATTGGTCATCATGGTGGAACCGCGACGAATGGGCGAACGAGCTCGTGACCTTCTTGCAGAAGAAGATGACCTCGCAAAAGCATTAGCTGCATCCTGGGCGCGCGATGAGAACGTTTCGTTCCCACGACTTCATGTTGAAGCCGAGCGAATATTTTCAACGAGCAACCGCACTCCTACTATTTCCCTTATTCCGACAGCAGAATCAGTTGATGGTCCTGCAGTTCCCGCTTCTGGCTGGGGACCCATCGTTCATGATCCTGCATCATTTGTTCGCCGCATCAACGAAATGCTTAGCGAAAAGTGGAGCATTGTTATAACAGCAGAAACTCAAGAATCAATTCCGCGATTAGTCGACATGATGCGTGGCCACGGAATTGACTTCACGGCTACCAATGACGCAAAGAAGATCGCAACACCTGGTGCGTGGGTGACATTTGCTCCGCAATCACGCGGTGCATCTCTTCCCAATTCTCGTGTCGCAATCATTTGTGAAGCTGATCTCAGTGGCCGTCGCCGCACACGTTCATCACGCCACACCAAAGCACGATCATCTGGCACCGTCTTTGAAGACTTGCAGCCTGGTGGCTACGTGGTGCATGCACATCATGGTGTCGGCAAGTACGAAGGCATGGTCAAGCGCTCTATTGGTGGCGTCGAGCGTGACTACTTACTTATTGCCTACAAGGGTGGCGACAAGCTGTACGTGCCGACAGAACAGATAGGCGTCATCCGTCAATATGTTGGTGGAGAAGCGCCGACATTGCACCGTATGGGCGGTTCAGACTTTGCCCGCGCCAAGTCTCGGGTGCGCTCTGCTGTTCGTGAAGTGGCACAGGAATTGGTTTTGCTCTACCAGCGCCGCGTTACTGCCGTCGGCCATGCATTTCCACCTGACACTCCGTGGCAATCAGAGATGGAGAATGCGTTCCCCTTCATCGAAACGCCTGATCAGTTAGACGCAATTGCAGCAATCAAAACCGACATGGAGAGCGAAGTACCAATGGATCGCCTGTTGTGCGGCGATGTTGGCTTCGGAAAAACAGAAGTTGCCGTGCGCGCAACATTCAAAGCAATTCAAGATGGCAAACAAGTTGCAGTACTAGTGCCCACCACTCTTCTTGCGACACAGCACGGCAACACATTTTCTGAACGATTTGCTGGCTACCCCATCAAGGTCGAAGTTCTCTCGCGTTTCCTCACAAATGCTGAAGCAAAGAAAGTTATTGCTGGTTTGAAGTCTGGTGATATTGATTGTGTCATCGGAACACATCGCCTGTTGCAGGAAAGCATCGAATTCAAAAACCTTGGACTTCTTGTAGTCGACGAAGAACAACGTTTCGGTGTTCAACACAAAGAAGCTATGAAACGCATGAAGACAAACGTGGATGTTCTGTCAATGTCTGCGACCCCAATTCCACGAACGCTCGAAATGAGTCTCGTGGGAATTCGCGATTTGTCTTTGTTGCAAACACCACCCGCAGACCGTCAGCCAATTCTTACTTTTGTTGGTGAACAAAGCGAACAAGTTGCTATCGAAGCAATTCGTCGTGAATTGCTTCGCGAAGGCCAGGTGTTCTGGGTTCACAACCGAGTGCAATCAATTGAAGAACGCGCAGCAGAGATTCGTGAGTGGGTTCCGGAAGCACGCGTTGCAGTTGCTCACGGACAAATGGATGAAGCCGCCCTCGAACAAATTGTTCTTGACTTCTGGGAAGGCAACTTCGATGTATTGGTCTGCACCACCATCATTGAAAGCGGCATCGACATGCCGACCGTTAACACTCTTGTTGTTGAACGAGCAGACCTACTAGGTCTCGGCCAAATGCACCAGTTGCGTGGACGTGTTGGTCGCAGCGGGCATCGCGCCTATGCATACCTCTTTCATCCTCGTGACAAGGTGCTCTCGCACGAGGCATACGAACGCCTGCGAACCATTGGTGAATCAACTGACTTGGGAAGTGGATTCAAAATTGCAATGCGCGACCTAGAGATTCGCGGTGCGGGCAACCTTCTCGGAGAATCACAAAGTGGGCATATCGCTGCTGTGGGTTACGACCTGTATTGCCAACTTGTTACAGAAGCAGTTTCTGAAATGAAGGGCGAATCAGTCGCAGACGAAGTTGAAATCAAAGTGGACATCACCATGGACGCCCATCTTCCTGACGACTATGTTCCTAGCCAAGACCTGCGCCTTGAGGCGTACCGCCGCCTTGCAACAGTGCGCACCTCTGAAGAATTGGCAGATATTGAAACTGAATGGCGCGACCGTTTCGGACCATTGCCAGTACCAGCACAAGCTCTCATTTCGGTCGGGGCCCTGCGCGTCGAGTGCCTGCGTCTCGGAATCACGGAGATCGTGACCAATGGAAACACCATTCGCATTTCTCCTGTAAAGCTGCGCGCCAGCCAGACCATGACTTTGCGTCGCCTTGCATCCGTTGCCGTCTACAAAGACGAGCCTGGCTTCATTTCTCTGCCTATTTCTCGAGGGGCAAACCCAGCAGTGACGGTCATCGCACTGCTGCAAGGCCTTTTTGACCCCTCAGACGACTAAGGTTTCTCTGTGATTAAGAGCCTCCGTACTTCCCGTTTCGCCACCGCACTTGCGGTTACCTGCCTTCTCGGCCTTACTGCTTGTGGCAGCGTTTCGTCATCGTCAGATGCATTTAGCGTCAATGGCACCGGATACGCAGAAGAAGACTTCAACAAGTTGTCAGACGTATTGATTACGGCCGGCCAGTTCACCGCCATCAACGGCAAAATCAAGGCAGCAGATGCAATTGTCGT
>JBIILS010000106.1:0-4002 GCA_044232585.1 Ilumatobacteraceae bacterium | reverse complement strand
GTTCCCCAGATTCCGATAGGAATAACAGGCGCACGCGTCGCGGCTGCAAGTTTCGCTGCACCCCATCGGCCCTTCAGAATCGGATCAAAGAAAGCATGTCCACGCGGAATAGTTCCCTGAGGCATTAGCGCAACTAGGTCTCCAGCATTGATTAATTCAGTTGCTGCGAGTAACGGTTCGTCGCTGCCAGTGCCGCGTTCTACACGGATACCACCAAGTGCAGTTGCAATTGGCCCAATGACTGGGGCATCAAACACTTCTTTCTTGCCCAAGAAACGAACAGCACGGCCGGTCTTTGCAACAGCAAGCGATACAGCAGCAATATCGAAATAACTGCGGTGGTTTCCACACAGAATCGCCGCACTGTCTTTCGGGATGTTTTCTGTACCTGTAATCGTGAACCGGGCATACGGGAATACTTCAGGTCGTGCGAACTTCATAAGAAGTTGTTGTGCTTCCAAGCCAATGACTGGCACCTTTGCCACACCCTGTGGAACATCAAGGTGCATCACCGGCCAGCGACGTGCGGCTGCCATAAGGCGAAGGCGCCAATCTGGGTTCACACAATGCGGAAAACCGACAGAAGCGAGCAATGGCTCATCAAACACACTGTCGCTGTAGGCATAGGAACCTGATAGATCAACATCATTCTCTTGTGACCACGCACGCACAGCATCGCGCTTACCGCGTGACCACACATAAGTACCGTCAAGTTCTCCGGTGTAGATACCGTCGGCATCAACTCCATACGTTGTTGCAATCACTGCGTCAAACCCCATGAGATCTGCGAACGGTTCAATCAAGTCTCGTGGTGTAGTAGTTGCCAGCACAACACTGCGACCTTCAGCACGATGCGAGTCAATTACTTTTTGCGCATACGGCTGCACCATTGCTACTAAGTCAGGCGCCGCAATTCGCGCAGCTTCTCGCACCTCATCACGACGATGTCCACGCATTGCAAGTACTGCTTGTCGACCCAAAACCATCGACGGCAAATTCTCACCAAATGTTTCAAAGATTGAATACATCAACGACTCGCCTGGAATTGTGCGAGTCACTATTCCTGTTTCGCGAAGCACCCTGCTGACAACATGCGCAGATGCACCAGACAAAATCGTTCTGTCGAGATCAAAGAATGCTGCATGTGCCACGAGCGAAGGTTATGCCAGCAAAAGACGACTCTGTTCCGACATGAGCCTAGAAATGGGAAAGACCCCGCATAAGCGGGGCCTCTCAACCGAAACCCATGATCGGGGGGATCATTTTGTTGGGTTCTTTCGGCCGGACGATGGGGGGCATGTCCGGCGCGATCTGTTAGTGAAATTATGCACGAGATAGCACCATCATTCAAGTTGAACGGGGCGATAGTTGCTATCGTTTTTAGAGATAGGCTCAAACCGGGCCGGAAACGAGGTCTCCCCCGTGGAAATCAAGCAATTGCAGAGTTTGGTCGCTATCGCCGACCACGGCACTTTTTCGGCCGCCGCCAAAGCTCTAGACACCGTCCAGTCGAACGTGTCCGCCCACATCGGCCGCCTTGAGAAAGAACTCGGAACGTCACTTATTGACCGTGCGACTGGCGTGCTGACAGACGAGGGCGACATCGTGGCGGTTCGGGCTCGGCGCATCTTGCACGAGATGGAAGACATCGATGCTGACATTCATTCACTCGGATCTTCTACTACTGGTGAATGTCGCATCGGAAGTATCGGCACCACTGCACGATGGCTGATGCCTTCTCTCTTGGCGTCACTGCAACGTCACCATCCGGGTGTGCACACCACAGTCGTTGAAGGCGTAACAAGTTCGTTGATTTCGCGACTGACTAGCGGTGAAATAGACGCAGCCATTGTTCATCTACCCATTACTGATTCAAGTCTTGATGTAAAAGAATTGTTCGTAGAAGAGTTGTTTCTTATTGCACCAAAATCTCATGAACTAGCTACCCATAAAACAATCAGCTTGGAAGAGTTGTCGTTGCATCCGATCCTTCTTGCGCCTCGCGGCACAGCACAACGCCGCATCATTGATAGAGCTGCTGCAAACCTAGGAGTAGCACTGCAATCGCAAGCAGAAATTGACGGTGTTCGTCTGATGGCCTCGCTGGTGTTTGAAGGTTTCGGTGCTGCAATAGTTCCGGCAAGTGCTGTACCTGGATGGCTTGAAGGAAACTTTGTGCGAATTCCTGTTCCTGAATTACCCCAGCGCGTTGTCGGCTGGGTGCAGCGCCCTCGTCCACGGCCAAACAGAGCAACCCTCGCTGTTCGTGACAGAGCGTTTGACATGGTGAACCGTCACGGGCCGAAACAGCCAGGCATCTCGCTTGAAATCGGCGTGAAACCCACTAAGGGAAGCCTCGGCCCGCTCACTGTCTAGTCTGTACCTAGTGAGTACAAGCCAGCCCAACACTCAGAACGTGGTGGTGGAACTACAACACAAAGTTCCCGGAGCCGCGCAAGCCAATGTCGTGGCGTTGTCTACAGGCAGACATGTTGTGTGGCTGACAGTCGATGGCTCGTTCCATCGTGGCGCTCTCAGTGCCGCAGCCTCGTATGTCATCGCAACAGCAGCAGACACGGCATGTACGAAAGGTATTCCACTTGTTGTGCAAATGGAGTCATCTGGCGCAGACATTCTTGAAGGCATCGCTGCACTTCACGGTTGGGGAACTGCCGCAAAAGCACTTGCGGACTGCTCAGGTGTTGTTCCAACAATCAGCATTGTCACGGGGCCTGCTGTCTCTGGGCCCGCTCTCCTTCTCGGCTTATCCGACTTTGTTGTAATGACAGAAGACGCGTACGCATTTGTAAGCGGCCCGACGATGGTTGTTGAGTTCACTGGTATCGATGTCAGCACTGACGAACTTGGTGGCGCAGGAACTCACGCACGACACAGTGGCGTCAGTTCCGTCGTTGTTGCAGACTTAGAAGCAGCAACATTGTGGTTAGAAGAATTACTGGAATTCCTTCCCACTGGAGTTGATGAACTCCCGCTCGTTTCCCCTACTTCTGACCCTGACGACAGATTGACTCCAGAAGCAGGCAATCTGATCCCCACAACATCAACGGGTAGTTACGACGTTCGACACGTCATCGAATCAATTGCTGATGATGGTGTTTACTTCGAAATGAAACCGTGGTGGGCCAGCAATGTTGTCACCGCATTTGCACATATGGCTGGCTACCCCATTGGCATCGTTGCGAACCAACCAATTTCACTTGCTGGCACTCTCGATATTCCGGCTTCGCAAAAGGCTGCTCGATTTGTCGCGTTCTGTGATGCATTCAACATTCCCGTACTCACATTGGTCGACACTCCTGGCTTTTATCCGGGCAAGGATCTTGAGTGGCGCGGAATGATTCGCCACGGCGCACAATTGGTATTTGCATACGCTCGGGCCACCGTGCCCCGCATTTGTATTGTTCTGCGCAAGTCCTACGGCGGTGCCTACATCGTGATGGACTCAAAAGAGATGGGCAACGACTTGTGTCTTGCGTGGCCATGCGCCGAATTAGCAGTCATGGGTGCTGGCCAGGCTGCGGCAATTCTGCAACGCCGAGCAACCCCCGAAGAACGGGCCGAGTTTGAAGCTGACTATTCAACCCGACTATTGAACCCGTACATCGCTGCCGAGCGTGGTTATATCGACGCCGTTATTGACCCAGCAGATACCCGCCGAGAGATTTGTGCAGCGCTTCACATGCTTCGTGACAAACGCGAACGTTTAGTTTCTCGCAAACACGACAACACCCCGTTGTAGTTCTCTGTTCACCCGTTTGAGTGGGTTTCAGCCTGCCCGTTCGCCTAACCTGTCTGCGGGGGAGAAAGCCCTCGCACGCAAAAATTACAGTCGAGGAGATCCCACATGACTGACACAATCACCATCACAGATGACAGAACCGGAAAAACAGTAACCGTTCCCATCACAGGCGGAGTCTTTAGTTCAGCCGCTTTGCGCGAATTAGACCCAAGCCTTTTCATGTACGACCCTGCGTACCTCTC
>JBIILS010000031.1:0-13325 GCA_044232585.1 Ilumatobacteraceae bacterium | reverse complement strand
TAGTGAATGCCAGCAACGCCAGGGTGACGTTCAGCTAATTGTGAGAACACCGAGGTTGTGTGGGGCTTTACATATTTGTCGTAGTCGTTTCGAGATAATGCGCCGGCCCACGAATCAAATAACTGGAACGCTTCTGCACCAGCTGAAAGTTGTGCAGAGATGAATTCAACAGAGTGTTGTGCGAGATGTTCCATGACGTCATGCCATAACACTTCGTCTTCGCGCATGAGCCGCTTTGTGTTTTGGTAGGTACGACTTGGTCGTCCTTCAATAAGGTAACTAGCAACGGTGAATGGTGCACCTGCAAATGCCAGAAGTGGCACTTGCAGTTCCTTTACTAATGCGAGAACAGTGTCTGTGACGTAGTGAATATCTTCATGATGCAATGGTCGAAGTCGGGCAAGGTCATTACGTGAACGAAGGGGTGATGGCGCTACAGGCCCAGTACCTGGTGCAACATCGATACCGAAACCAACTGCGTGCGCTGGCACAACAATGTCTGAGTAGAGAACTGCTGCATCGACGTTGTGGCGACGAACAGGTTGCAATGTGAACTCTGCTGCAAGTTCTGGCTTTTTGATCGCGTCGAGGATGCTTCCCTCACCGCGCAATGCTTTGTATTCGGGAAGGCTGCGACCGGCCTGGCGCATGAACCAAACAGGAGTGTGGGTGGCCGGCTTTCCACAGGCTGCGGCAAGAAAGGGGTCGTTAGGGAGGCTTGTCATGAGGTGGTTGTTCCCTTGCGCGTCATGGGTTTCACGCTATCGGTGCTTACCCCGAGGCATTTGGCGTAGTTGAGCATCTATGCGGGCAATTCGGGTGCGAGCAGGGGGGTGGGCAGTGATGAGACGGTCTTTCCATTGAGAAGACCTTTCGCCCTGGCCTTGTTCCACCACGATGCGAAGTGCGTTAAGTAGTTGACGGCCAAATCCCATGGCGACAACGGTTTCATCGGCTTTGAATTCGGCGCCTTTGCCAACTGCATTACCGATGTATTGCGACACAGTGATCATGGAAAGAAAGAGCCACGAAATAATTGTGATGAAACCGGTCAGTGTCTTTCCGATGAGGGATGCGAAAGAAGATTTCGTGATGAACACATCGGTAGCGGCGTGTGCAACGTTCTGAAGAAGGAATCCAATTTTAGCAAGCAACACAATGGGGATTGTTAACCACTGTCCAACAGTGAGAGCAATAGTGTGCATTCCCAGATGGTGGCTTAGTTCATGAGCAAGAACTCCACTGAGGTTGTCTTGCGACAAATTCTCAATAGCCCAACTTGACACGACAACAAGGTGACCACCTGAAGCGAAGGCATTCAAATCTTCTGAATCAGCAACAGCAAGCACAAACTTTCCCGGAGGAATGTGATTTGCTTGCGCCACGATGTGCCATGAACGTTGCAACGTGTCGCGCTCTGCTCGTGTTGGTGTTCGTGCGCCAAGTAAACGCTGAAGAGCTAATCGTTGAATAGGACGAACGAAGAGTAAGCCACCAAGGAAAAACCACGCAAGCGCAAAGAGGACAAACGACACGTAAAAGAACTGCACGAACACCCACCAGAATGCGGCAACTGCAATAAGCCAGGCTGGTATGAGTGCGATGACCGGGGCAATGGCGGCGACTGCATATCCATCTATCTTGCGTTGTCGTTGGAGTCGATCAGCGCGGGCCATGGATACCTAGTCCACCAGTATCTGCGCCTCGGGTCAAACTCTCCGTCATGGCCGTGCCAATGGTCCCACCTACAATGAACAAGATGACAGGCACACGGACCGAGCGCATTGAGACTCACGAGCGAAATCCGAAGTGGAAACTTGCTCCGATGCGTATCGAGATGTCTGAATGCATCAATTGTGATGCATGTCTTCGCCATTGCCCTCCACAATTAGGGGCCATCTTCAATGTGGGCGCCGATGTGGTCATCATTCCGGAACTGTGCAGCGGGTGCGATAAGTGCCTTCCGGTCTGCCCCGTGAACTGCATTTACCCTTTTCCAGACTGGGAAGATTCGCAAGTGCCTGCCGAATGGTGGGAACAGCCCCTCTCTGACAATGACCCCTACGATTAGTTCGAACGAAAGGACGTCACCATGACAGCACCAACAATTCCCGGAGCAGAGGCTTTCTCTCATAAGGGCAATGGCGATGTCGGAGTGCTCGTCCTTCACGGGTTCACGGGTAATCCAGGTTCTATGCGTGGCCTTGCTGAAGCATGTGCGGCGGCTGGTTTTCATGTTGAGCTTCCACAACTTGCTGGTCATGGCACAGCGATTGAAGACATGATTCCAACCCGGTGGGCTGATTGGAGCAGAGATGCCGAGAAGGCATATCAAGTTCTTTCGAAGCGCGCTAAGAAAATTGTGGTGATGGGTTTGTCGATGGGCGGTGCATTGACATTGTGGATGGCAGCGCAACACCCGGAAGCTCTCGGCATTGTGTGCATCAATCCAGCGACTCAACCGCAACCATCAGAAGTAATCGACATGTTGCAGGGAATGATCGATGGCGGCACGGTCACAATGGACGGCATTGGTTCAGACATCGCAGATCCGAACGTTCACGAATCCGCTTATTCCGGCACGCCTCTTGCTGCAATGAAGTCATTTTTGTCTGAAGGTCTTGCGCCTCTTGCGCCTCGCTACCCGTCAATCAAAATGCCGATGTTGTTGTACACGTCAGTGCAAGACCATGTTGTGCAGCCAAGTGACAGTGATGCAGTAGCTGCAACGTATGGTGGCCCAGTAGAACGCGTCATGCTTGAACGCAGTTATCACGTTGCAACTCAGGACTACGACAAAGACATCATCTTTGCGGGTGCTGTTGCATTCGTGAATCGCGTCACCGCATGACACTGGCTTTTCTGCTTGGAGTAATTCCGAGCCCGTCATCTGGTTCGATACACCTTGGCCCACTGCGTCTTAATGCGTACGGATTAATGATTGCTATCGGAGTCATTGTTGCGGTTCGCATTGCTGGACGACGTGCAGAAAACAAAGGTGTCGGCACAACTGAAGACATTTCTTCCATCGCAATGTGGGCTGTTCCTGCTGGGGTTATTGGTGGTCGGGCGTATCACGTGATCACGGACTATGAGCGATTCCAAGGTCAATGGTTTGATGCCATAAAAGTTTGGCAAGGTGGCCTAGGTATTTGGGGTGGAGTCACCGTTGGGGTTGCAGTTGGTTGGTGGTGTGCACGCAAACGCGGTCTTGATGCTTGGTGGATTATTTCGTGTGCTGCACCTGCAATTGCAATCGCACAGGCAATTGGTCGGTGGGGGAACTGGTTTAACCAAGAGTTGTTTGGTCGTCCGACAACCCTTCCGTGGGCATTGGAAATATCGAACAATGTTGCAGTGAAGGCCGGGTATGCGGCTGGTACAACTTTTCACCCGACCTTTCTCTATGAGTCAGTCGGGTGCGTGGTGTTGGCGTGGCTTCTCATTCGTCTTGAGCGACGCATTAAGCCGGCCCGCGGTCGCTTATTTGCCTGGTACGTAGCGGGGTACACCGTTCTGCGGTTCGGAACAGAGAGCCTTCGTATCGACGCCAGCCACACTGTTGGCGGGATGCGCTTGAACCAGTGGGTAGCGCTTGGAGTATTCGTAGCCGCAGTCCTGTTTTTGGTGGTTGATCGTCTGCGTTCTCAGGAGACTCCTGAAGCGTCTACGGTCTTACCCCATGAGTGAATGTCTATATGAAGTCCTAGAGCCCGGCATCGGTCTCATCACCTTTAACCGCCCTGATCGTTTGAACGCGTGGACAGGCCGAATGGGAAATGAATATTTCGCCGCCCTTGATGCTGCAAACGCAGATCCGAAAGTGCGTGTCATTGTCGTTACAGGTGCAGGCAAGGGTTACTGCGCTGGCGCAGACATGGGAACACTGCAAGCGATTCCAACAGGGGATACTGCAAAGAACGATGACGGTCCGAGCATTGTCGAAGGTCGTATGCAAGACGAGATCACTCGCTTACCAAAACCAGTCATCGCTGCAGTTAATGGTGCAGCAGCTGGCCTTGGCATGGTGCAAGCACTGATGTGTGACATGCGTTTCTGTGCAGACACTGCAAAGTTCACAGTTGCATTCTCAAAGCGCGGACTCATTGGTGAGTACGGCATCTCATGGGTATTGCCACGACTTGTTGGTCAGGCAACTGCACTTGACCTCATGATGTCAAGCCGCATTGTCATGGCGCAAGAGGCTCTAGAAATCGGAATGGTCAACAGAGTTGTTCCTGCAGATCAACTGATGAAAGTTGTTCTTGAGTACGCATCAGATCTTGCGATGAATGTGTCGCCGTCTTCAATGGCAGTCATGAAGCGCCAGGTCTATTCTGACTACGGTAAAGACGTGGCAACCGCAAGTAAGGACGCTCTCGTTTTGATGCAGCAGTCATTCACCCGGTCAGACTTCAAAGAGGGTGTTCAGAGCTTCCTTCAGAAGCGCCAGGCTGAATTTCCGCCAGTTCACCCGAACGCCTAGGTTTCGTTTTCGCCTTTCCGTATCAGAGGCTCGTAGGCTGAGAAGCCGTGAGCCCTTCTGGTACCCCCATTTCCGCAGCTGATGTAGCCAAAGTGGCTCGTCTGGCACGCCTCGACATCGACGAGGCCAATGTCGTGCACTTCACCGAACAACTCGCCAAAGTCATGGGTCATTTCAGTGACATTGACGCGCTCGATCTGTCTGGTGTTGGCCCAATGACTCAGCCGTTCCCACTTGTCAATGTGTTGCGTGAAGATGTCGAGCAACCATGTCTTGATACAGACGAAGTATTGAACGCAGCGCCATCTTCCGACCAACGTCGTTTTCGTGTTCCGCCGATCATCGGATTGGACGATTAGGCATGGCCGCTATTCCAACAACTGCATCAGGAATCGCAGCAGCGATTGCATCAAAGCAAATCACTGCGCGTGAAGTTATTGATTCGTATCTGGCACAAATCACCGCACGCGAATCAGACATTCACGCATTCAATCTTGTAACAGCTGATGCAGCACGCGCGCACGCAGATGCAATTGACGCGGACATTGCTGCAGGTCGACCAATTGGTCCACTCGCTGGCGTACCCATTGCCATAAAAGACAACTTGTGTACCCATGGCATTGAAACAACATGCTCATCAAAGATTCTTGAAGGCTGGAAGCCTCCGTACGACGCAACGGTTGTGTCTCGCTTGCGCGATGCCGGCGCCATCATGGTTGGCAAAACAAACCTCGATGAATTTGCAATGGGTTCCAGCACTGAAAACTCAGCGTTTGGCCCTACTCGTAACCCGCTCGATACATCGCGAGTTCCTGGTGGTTCAAGCGGTGGCAGTGCAGCAGCAGTTGCTGCTGGTTTTGCACCTGTCAGCCTTGGCAGTGACACTGGTGGCAGTATTCGCCAACCTGCAGCAATGTGTGGTGTTGTCGGCGTGAAGCCAACGTACGGATTAGTGAGTCGTTACGGCTTGTGTGCATATGCAAGTTCGCTAGACCAGGTTGGTCCATTTGCTACAACAGTTGCTGATGCTGCATTAATTACCGAAGCAATTGCTGGCCACGATGCAATGGATTCAACATCTATTCCACAACCAGCGCCAGCGCTTGTTGCGTCTGTGTCACAAGGTGTTGCAGGAATGCGCATCGGTCGCGTGACAGATCTTCCTGCCGGTGCAGAACCAGAAGTCATCGCACGACTCAATGAAGCATTCGCCGCACTTGAAGCTGCTGGCGCCACCATTGTCGATATCACATTGCCAAGCTTGTCGTACGCGCTCACCGCGTATTACCTCATTGCACCAGCAGAGGCCAGCAGCAACTTGGCCCGCTACGACGGTGTTCGCTACGGACTTCGCGTTAACGCTGTTGACACCAACTCGATGTACGGAGCTACTCGTGCTGCTGGTTTTGGTGACGAAGTGAAGCGACGCATCATGCTCGGAACATATGCATTGTCTGCTGGTTATTACGACGCGTATTACGGCAAGGCCCTAAAAGTTCGTCGCCTGATTGCAGATGACTTCGATCGTGCGTATACGCAAGTTGATGTAATCCTGACCCCAACGTCCCCGGTGGTGGCGTTCCCGTTCGGTGACAAAGTTGACGACCCAATGGCTATGTACTTGTGCGATATCTACACAATTCCTACGAACCTTGCAGGGCATCCTGCCATGAGCGTGCCATTTGGTACTGGTGCACACGGCATGCCAGTGGGAATTCAAGTTCTTGCGCCGGCGCTTGGCGAAGCACCAATGTTCCGCGTCGGTGGTGCCCTTGAAAATGCTGCAGGAGGAGTGAAATGACACAAGATCCACTCAGTTCCATCATCGCAACTGACGAGCAAATGCTTGAGGGCGGTTGGGAACTCATCGTTGGCCTTGAAGTCCACGTTGAACTCGCAACAAAGACAAAACTGTTTAGTGGTTCCCCAAACCATTTTGGTGACGAACCAAACACCAACATCGACCCAGTCACACTCGGCTTGCCTGGTGCGTTACCTGTTCTGAACAAACAAGCGGTCGAACTCGCTATGCGCATTGGTGTTGCTCTGAACTGCAGCATTCAGCCCTGCATATTCCACCGCAAGAACTATTTCTATCCAGACATGCCAAAGGCGTACCAAATCAGTCAGTACGACATTCCTTTGAATATCGATGGATTCCTCGTGTTGCCAAGCGGAACACGTATTGGTGTTGAACGAGCTCACCTTGAAGAAGACACTGGTAAGAGCACCCACGTTGGTGGCGCTACCGGACGTATTCATGGCAGTGATTATTCACTGATCGACTTCAACCGCGCTGGCGTTCCATTGGTTGAAATCGTGTCACGTCCTGACATTCGCACCAGCGAACATGCCAAAGAATATGTAGCTGAACTGCGCGCCATTCTTGAAGTCATTGGTGCATCAGACGCCAAGATGGAAGAAGGCTCAATGCGAGTCGACGCAAACGTCTCTGTTCATAAGCCTGGCACCATGTTTGGTACCCGTTGTGAAATCAAGAACGTGAACTCCATTCGTGCACTTGGCCGAGCCATTGATTATGAAGCACGTCGCCAAATTGATGTTCTTGATTCCGGCGGCACTATTCGCCAAGAAACACGACACTGGGATGATGCAGAGGGCCGCACGCACACATTGCGAGTGAAAGAAGATGCCGACGATTACAGATACTTCCCAGAACCAGACTTGGTGCCTTTGGCTCCATCTGCTGAATGGGTACAAGCTGTTCGCGACAATTTGCCAATGCTTCCCGCGGCACGTCGCACTGCGCTTTCTGCACTCACTGGGTACGACACTCAGTCAGAGGCAGTCATCGTTGTTGTTGAGCGTGGGCAACATGACTACGTGCAAGCAGTAGTTGACGCCGGTGGCGACGCAGTGCGTGCACTGATTTACGTGCAACAAGGTTTTGCAGACGCTGGCCCAGTTCCTGCTGTTCCTGCAGCAGACCTTGCCAAACTCACCGTGCTTGAGCGCGACGCAAAACTTTCTGCAACACAAGCCAAAACAGTTCTTGCTGAATTGGTGGAACATGGCGGCGGCGATGCTGCAGCAATTGCTGCTGCAAAGGGCTTTGAAGCCATGGATACGTCTGCAGTCGAAGCCATGGTTGATGAGGCAATTGCCGCTGATCCGGGCGCGTGGGCCAAGTACATGGCCGGCGACGAAAAGGCGTCAGGCGCCATCGTGGGTCGTGTGATGAAAGCTTCACAGGGCAAGGCAGACGGCAAAATCGTCACTGCCATCATGCAGTCACGTCGCGGCTAACGATTTCGTAGGTCCGTAGGCGTATTCTTCGCCCATGGACTTTGCTATTCCCGACGACATTCAAGACACACTCGACGCACTTGATGTGTTCATTGAAAAAGAAATCAAGCCGCTACAAGCACAAGATGACAATGAGCGATTCTTTGATCATCGCCGTGAGTGGGCACGCACTGATTTCGAAAATGATGGTGTCCCTCGCGCAGATTGGGAAGCACTGTTACGCGAAATGCGCAGGCGTGCAGATGTTGGCGGCTGGCTTCGTCTTGCATTGCCCGTTGAGTTTGGTGGACAAGGTGCCAGCAACATCAAGATGGCGATTATCCGTGAGCACTTAGCTGCAAAAGGTCTTGGCCTTCACAATGACTTGCAGAACGAATCAAGCATCGTGGGCAACTTTCCCACCGTGTTGATGATGCGTGATTTCGGTACCGAGGAACAAAAGAAAGAATGGATGCCTGGCTTCTTAGACGGCACCAAGCGTCTTGCATTCGGTTTGACAGAACCAAACCATGGCAGCGATGCCACATACCTAGAAACCACTGCGTATCGCGATGGAGACGAATGGGTGATTAGCGGAATGAAGCGCTGGAACAGTGGTCTTCACCATGCGACTCACGACATTATTTTTGCGCGTACCAGCGGGAAGCCCGGCGACCCGAAGGGAATCAGCGCATTCTTGGTTCCCACCGATGCACCGGGTTTCAAAGTTGAATTCTTCTGGTGGACATTCAACATGCCAACAGATCACGCTGAAGTCAGCCTTACTGATGTTCGTGTTGGTCCAGAAGCATTGTTCGGACCAGCGGAAATGGGCCTTGAACTTGCACAACACTTCGTGCACGAAAACAGAATTCGTCAAGCCGCATCATCACTTGGTGCTGCGCAATATTGCATCAACGAAGCAGTGCGCTATTCAAACGAGCGCATCACGTGGGGCAAGAAACTCAGCGTCAATCAAGGTATTCAATTTCCGCTTGTTGAACTACACACGGAAGCTGCCATGTTGCGCCAACTCATCCGCTACACAGCAACCATGCTCGATCAGAAACATCACATGGAAGTCACGCACCTTGTTGCCATGTGTAACTACCGCGCGAACCGCCTTGCCTGCGACGCAGCCGACCGTGCGATGCAGACCTGCGGGGGAGTCGGCTACAGCCGCCATATGCCGTTCGAGCACATTTACCGCCACCACCGCCGGTATCGCATCACAGAAGGGTCTGAGGAGATCCAGATGCGCAAAGTAGCCAGCAACTTGTTTGGATTCGGTGCTTCACCTAATCGGAAATAAACCGACTACGCCTCAAAGGCGAGCACTGCACCATTAATCACTACGCCAACGTCTGTGCCAATATCAGGCAACAAACGTGCATGCAGTCTGACTTTGGCCAGTAGTCCATCAGGAAATCGCACATCAACTGTGCCATCGTGTCCGAAATAGCGAGTGTCAACCACATTGCCAATGACAGAGGCGGCAGTGTGCTCGTGGCTTACGATTTCAAATTGCTCGGGCCGTATAAGAACAGTGACTGGCCCAACACTATGGTCGCGAATGAGTTCGGAAGTTCCGAATCGCGTAGTGACCGTTTTCTGGTCTGAGGCGACAACTCCTGGAATTGACACTGTCTCACCTATGAAATTTGCGACATCGAGTGTTTCTGGCAAGCGATACACGCTCGTTGGTGCAGATAGTTGGGCGATGGATCCGTTCATCAACACAGCAACTGAATCAGCCGTCGATAGTGCTTCATCTTGGTCATGAGTGACCCAGATAGCTGTCGCGCCAGCACGTCGAAGAATAGTGACAACTTGTTCACGTAATGTCTCACGTAAGCCCGCATCAAGTGCCGAGAAAGGTTCATCAAGCAGTACAAGAGCCGGGTCGGTCGCAAGTGCCCGGGCAAGTGCAATTCGTTGCTGCATTCCGCCTGATAAGTCAGATGGCATAGCGTTTGCGGCATCTGGTAATCCGACAAGTTCAAGCATCTCCGACACTCGTGCTTGGGTTTGAGATGATCGACGTTTCTTCAGTCCGAAGGCGATGTTTTCACCAACACTGAGATGCGGGAATAGTGCACCTTCTTGAGGAACAATTGCGACTCCTCGTTCACGCGTTGGGATCCAAGTGTTTGCATCGGCAACTACCACGCCATTGATGCTGACGGTGCCACGAGTAGGACGTTCAAAGCCAGCCACAATGCGTAGAAGTGTGGTCTTGCCGCCGCCCGATGGGCCAAGAAGTGCAGTGATGCTTCCGTGATCGACATGAAGGTTTACAGAATTGAGAACTTGATGCTCGTCGAAGAAGTGGGAGACATTTTCCAGTTGTAGTGCAGCGGAATTGCTCATGACTGATGTCCTCTCATGGATGACAGTGTGCCAAGAATTGCAGTGGGTACAGCAGCTAGTACCAAAATTGCTACGGCGTAGGGGCCAACTGCGGCGTAATCAGAAAGCGTGCTGAAGTCCCAGATTTTTGTCGACAAAGTATCCATGCCAGTAGGACGAAGGAGAAGGGTGACGGGAAGTTCCTTTACCGCAGCCAACATTGTGAGCGCTGTGCCCGCAAGTAGGCCTGGCAGTGCAATGGGAATTGTCACCCTCAGCAAAGTCGCAACTGACCCCGTACCCAGACTGTGAGCCACATCCTCGAGCAGTGCAGGAGTCTTTTCAAGTGAAGCACGAATTGCGGTAACCATGACCGGCAAGAAAATGATGACTTGTCCAAAAATCAGTAGAGGAAATTCCTGATACCACGGACGTGCCGCACGAATGCCGACATAGACAACAGAAATGGCGACAACAATTCCAGGTAATGCGTGTGTGATGTATGTGGCACGTTCGGGAAGTGATGCGAATCGACCGCCTACCCGGACGGAGCACCATGCGACAGGAAGGGCTAGCAAAAGTGTGACGATTGCTGTTGTCGAACCGTTGATGAATGATTGCCCCGCCGTGTGCCACACAGAAGACCATTCAACAACTCGTGCCGATTCACGATTCATCCAACCGACAACAGTGAGAACTGGTACGCCGACTGATGGCACGATCACTAGGACGCTTCCGACTATTGCAGTCACAGTCCAGCTTTTGGGTGTTTGGGTCCTGCCTCGCCACAACGATGGGCGAGAAGATGCAGCGTTGCTACGCCCTCGAACAATGGTTTCAGCAAATGTGAGGGTCAACGCAGCAGCAAGTAAAGCCATGGAAAGAGTGGCAGCTCGTGTGGGGTTAAAGCCTGCACGGTAAGCGCCGTAGATCACCCAGGTGAAGACTTCGTGGCGCATTGCCGCAACGGCCCCGAAATCGCTGAGCGAATACAACGCAACAAGTAATGCACCTGCGGCAATGGGTCGGCGTAATTGCGGAAGAATCACTTCACGCACGATGGAAAATTGTGTACGCCCCATAGCGCGAGCAATGTCTTCGTGTGTTGGATCAAGTCGAGCCATCGCTGCAGAGACTGGCAACATGACATATGGAAAACATGAGAATGTCAGAACGATAAATGCTCCACTGAACCCAGATAAACCTGGTTGCCACGACACCCAAGCAAATGCTGACAAGTACGAAGGAATTGCAAGTGGCAGAGAGAATGCAATTGTCAGCGCTGTGCGTCCCATGATTCCTGACATGGAAATCACCCACGCGACAAATGTTCCGAGAAAAACACTTGCAATTGTGACTGAGCCTGCAAGGACCGAACTTCGGATGATTAGCGACAGTGTGCGCTGTTGAAACAGCTCATCAACAAACGGTTGTAATCCGTTAGAAAAGGACTGAACAAACAGATACCAAATTGGAACGAGAGAAATGATTGCCGCAACGAACGCGAGCCCCAAAGGGATGAGTGCTCCTCGAATTCGTTGCATGCCTCTATTCTCTCTTGGTTTGCTCACTTAGTGAGTAAACCGACTTTCTGCAAGAGTTCTTGAGTTACATCAATTGACTTGAGATCAGAAAGGTTAATGGAAGGTGCTTGCAACTCAGACAATGGGGGAAGTCCCTCTGCTGCAATTGCACCGTTGGTAAGAATGTATTCCCAAGTTTTGGTACGGAAGTACTCAGCAGCTGTCTCGCTCTGAAGGAAATCAACAAACTTCTGAGCAGCCGACTTGTGTGGGGCACTCGACAAGATTCCGACTCCGGCAACATTGACGAGTCCGCCAACATCTCCAGCGGCCATGAATTGATTCTTTGCAATTACCTTTTCAGCTCCTTCTGCTGCAATCTTTTCGAACAAGTAATAGTGGTTGACTAAGCCGAGACTGACCTTGCCGTCATTAACTGCATCGCGTACTGCAGAGTTCTTCTCGTAGGCAACTGGCTTATTCGCTGCGAATGCAGTCAACCATTCTTCGGCGCCATCTTCGCCACGCAACACTCGCAGTGCAGTCACGAACGACTGCCACGAAGCATTTGTTGGTGCAAAGCCAATCTTTCCTGACCATGCGGGATCAATCAATTGATCAATGGAGTTTGGGGGAGTGGGAGCGAGTGAGGGGTTGTAAACAATGACTCGTACGCGTCCAGTGATGCCAACCCACTTGCCGCTTGCAGCGGAATACTGAGAGCCAAGGGAAGACAACGTTGCTTCTGGAAGCTCTTGAAAACTGTTCTCAACAGCACCGAGTGCACCAGCGTCTTGCGAAAAGAAAACATCAGCTGGGCTGGCTGAACCTTCTGTTTGTATCAACGCAGCCATCTCGCCGCTATCGCCGTATCGAGCGTCAACTGTGATTCCGGTTTCTTCGGTGAACATTGCATAGAGATCTTTCACAAGCTCCTCACTGCGGCCGCTGTACACGGTTACCGAAGTGTCTTCGGTAACGACAGTGCTGTCGGACGAGGATGAGCCACCGCAGGCCCCAAGGGTCAGCGTGGTGAGGACAATTGCCGCAATTAAGCGGAAGCGGAACGTTTTCATATGCTTCTTTCTGGAGTTAGGTATTCCTAACAGATTGAATGATAGGCATCCCTAACACTTTTTCCAACTCCGGTCTCTAGGAGGTCGAACGAGTGCTCAGAGTACCTTGTAATGCATGTCCTTGAACTCAGACGGAACCCCCATCGATATCAAACCTCGCAGTCGAGACGTCACTGACGGTATTCAAAAGGCAGCAGCGCGGGCCATGTTGCGTGCGGTTGGCCTCGGTGATGACGACTGGGTAAAGCCTCAAATCGGTATCGCATCTGCATGGAACGAAATCACACCGTGCAATATGTCGTTGCGCCGTCTCAGTGAGCATGCAAAAGCCGGAGTGCGTGCCGGCGGTGGCGTACCAATGGAGTTCGGCACGATCACCGTGTCTGACGGAATCAGCATGGGTCATGAAGGAATGCGCGCATCGCTTGTGTCGCGCGAAGTCATTACAGACAGTGTCGAAACTGTTGTTCACGGAGAACGTTTCGACGGCTTCGTTGGTCTTGCTGGTTGCGACAAGAGCATTCCCGCAATGCTCATGGCAGCAGCTCGCCTGAACCTTGCCAGTGTTTTTGTATACAACGGATCAACAATGCCTGGTGTCTACAAAGGCAACAACATTGACATCACCACAGTGTTTGAAGCAGT
>JBIILS010000105.1:0-4064 GCA_044232585.1 Ilumatobacteraceae bacterium | reverse complement strand
AGTAATCACCAAAAGTAGAACCAGGACATCACAGTGGACATTCGCATCGGAATCACACAAGCCCCCCGTGAAATCGCCGTAGAGGTAGAAGACAATGCAAAGGCTCGTGAGGCATTAAAGAAATCTGTGGATGCTGCCTTGAAAGGCGAAACGACAACGTTGTGGATCACCGACAAAAAGGGCAAAGACATTGCGATCCCATCGGCGAAAATTGCGTATGTAGAAATCGGTTCAACCGACGCAGAACGCCGCATCGGCTTCGGCGACTAAGAGAGACACCACTAGCGCAGGCTGGTAGGCAAGACTGGCACCCGGAAGGGATTGCCTATGACAACCATTGGTGAACTAGCTCGCCAGCACACTGACCTGTCGAAAGAACAGATTGGTCACCTCGTCAATCTGGCAAGTGAATGGGGAATGCTCGCAGACGTGAGCTTTGCCGATCTCCTGATGTATGTACCCGTTGAGGGCGACAACTGGCTTGTTCTGGCTCAGGTGCGTGCAGCGACAGGCCAAACCCTGTATCTGGCTGACTGGGTGGGCTCACAGACCTCAAGCGTTGAACGGCCTCTCTTAGGTGCTGCCATGAAGAGTGGCGTGCCGTGTGAAGGCGAAATCTTTATTCAGGGTGTTGCTGAAGATTGTCGGATGGTGGCGATTCCTGTGCAGTTTGAAGGCGAAGTGATTGCGGTACTTACTCGGGAATGGTCGCAACACACTGGTCGCCAACCTGGCGAACTTGAACGTACGTATCTAGAGATCTTTGACAGATTCGCAGAAATGATTGTGCGCGGGGCTTTCCCGTTCGTGGGAAGAGTGGCCGACTCAAGCGTTGCACCTCGTGTTGGTGACGGTGCAATTGTTCTTGATGCTGATGCGCGAGTTCGCTATGCCTCTCCGAACGCTACGTCTGCACTGCATCGCGTGGGTATCAGTGCCAATGCAGTTGGACAGACATTGTCAGAACTTGGCGTTATTGATTCCTCAGTTCGTCAGGCATTTGAGCGTCGTGAGCCAGTTGTTGAAGAGTTCGAGCAAACATCTGAAGTGACCCTGCTGACGAGGTGCATTCCGATCGTGGATGACGTGGATGGAGAGCCTGTTGTTACAGGTGCCGTGATGTTGTTGCGAGATGTCAGTGAATTGCGACGTCGCGACAGATTGCTGTTGTCGAAAGATGCAACGATTCGTGAAATTCACCACCGAGTCAAGAACAACTTGCAAACGATTTCGTCATTGCTTCGTTTGCAGGCGCGCCGACTTGAGTCACCTGAAGCCAAAGCAGCAGTTGCAGAGTCGGTGCGACGCATTCGCACTATTGCATTGGTGCATGAAACATTGTCTCGTGAACCAGGTGACGATGTTGCCTTTGTGGAAATCGTGAGACCACTGTTGCGACTTGTTGAAGAAAGTTTGCAGTCGCCAGAACGTCCTATGCGATTCATGGTGATTGGCGATGGTGGACGACTTGCTGCCACAGTGGTGACGCCATTGTCGGTGGTGCTGACTGAGTTGCTGCAGAATGCGGTTGACCACGGATTCCCCGAAGGAGACGGCGGCGGCAATGTGGCTGTTCGTCTTCACGTGGAAGAGTCTGAATTGGAAATTGCTGTCATTGATGATGGCCGGGGGATTCCTGTTGGATTCAAATTGGCAGACGCGAAAGGTCTTGGCTTGTCGATAGTGCGAACCTTGGTCACTACGGAGCTTGCCGGAACAATTGAAATGCGACCTGCACGTGCCGATGAGTTGGCAGAGGTTGAGTTTGTTCCGCGTGACGGAAATACCGGAACAGTGATTCTGTTGCGGGTGCCCTTACAGAGCGATTGATTTACAGAGCGCGCTGACTGCGAGCTTGTTGTGCGGCGGTGCGACGCATCTGTCGGCGCTCATCTTCTGAGTTGCCACCCCAGATGCCTGTGTCTTGATTTGTTTCAAGTGCAAACTCGAGACACTCAACTGTGACTGGGCATTGGCAACAAACAGATTTTGCTTTTGCGATTTGTAACAAAGCTTGTCCGGTGGTTCCGATTGGAAAAAACAATTCGGGATCTGTATCTCTACACATGGCCTGATCACGCCAGGTGTAATCGGCACTACCAAGAGCGAGAGATGACGCGAGGATCGACACGTCGGACTTCCTTTGTTTGGGGGCTAGGGCGCTGGGCGCGAAACGGGCTGGTAGCGAACTACCGAGAGTGAACACTACGAGCCAAGTTGCCAAGTGACAATGCAGAAAGCAAAGTTCTCAGGTTGTATTTTGAGAGTGCAAATTAAATCCACCGAAGGCGTGAGCAATATGACACAGATTCAGGTAATAGCCCATAGGGGCGCCTCTCGGGCAGAACGGGAAAACACCCTTGCGGCTTTTCGTCGCGCCGGCACAATGGGCGCCGATGCAGTGGAATTAGATGTTCGCCGCACTAGTGATGGCGCAATGGCTGTGCATCACGATGCAGTGTTGCCAGATGGTCGATTGATTTGTGAAATAACAGCGGTGCAACTTCCTGATCATGTGCCACTGCTACCCGCAGCTCTCGATGCGTGTGAAGGTATGTGGGTAAACATTGAAATCAAGAATCACCCGATTGATGCTGACTTCGACCCAAGTGATTCATTGGCTGCAACTATTGCAACTCATTTGGCTGAACGCGGGCAAGATCACCGTTGGTTGATTTCTGCATTCAATAGACCAACAGTTGATGCCATGCGTACATTGCGCCCAGAAGTGCGCACTGCATGGCTTACTGAAGGTGTGCGTGATGAAGACCTTGAACGCGTTGCGCGCGACATGGCCGGATTTGGTCATACTGCACTTCACCCCTATACGAAGTTCCTGAACCAGCGGTGTATCGAGGTGTTCCATTCCCACGGTCTGCAGGTGAATTCATGGACAATCGATGACCCGGCCCGGATGGCAGAGGTGATCGGTTGGGGAATTGACGGCATTTGCACGAATGTGCCGGACGTGGCTATTCAGGTGCGTGACGCGCAGTAGTCCTAGGGGTGTGATCGCACGAGGCGAATCGCATCAGGAACGAATTCAAACTCAACCTTTTGAATTTCGCCTAGGTAGTCGCCATCAAGTTGATACGGAAACGCGCGCGAGTCGCTTGCCACAACATGCTTCACGTTGGTGCGGATATCAAGCCATGGGAAGTTCTTCACGCCGCCGCCTTGTAATGCAGAAGCCAGGGTGCGCAGCATGTGCGTTGTCTTTAGCGATGTAAAAGTGACGACGGATAATCCGGTCGACAAACTTGTTGATGGAACTATGTCAAACGGTCGATTGCCCAAATACGTATACGGGTTCGTATTCATGATGATGGAAAAGAAACCATTGTCGACAGTGTCGCCATCGCCGAAATCAAGTGCAAAGTGCGGGCGCTTCTTGTCGTAGTCAAGACCCCATGTGCGCAATGCTGCAGCAATAAACAGTGGGTTGCCTGCGTAACGCTTCAGGCCGGCACGTTGTTCAACACGACGCACTACTGCAGCGTCGTATCCGATGCCTGTGTGAAAGGTAAAGAAGCGACCATTTGCACGACCAAGACCAATCGGCGAAATGTCGTTGCGGCCGAGAGCCTCAATAATGAGATCGATTGCTTCAAGGGCATCATTCGGCATGCCGAGAGTGCGGGCAAACACATTGGTTGACCCGCCTGGCAGAACAGCAAGGGCGGTATCGGTGGTTGCAATGCCGGTTGCCACTTCGTTCAACGTGCCGTCACCGCCGTATGCCACGACCACATCGATGCCTCGGCGGGCTGCATCCTCAGCGAAACGGGTGGCATGCCCACGGCGGTTCGTTTCCACCACCTGCACGTCGTGGTGCTGTGAAAGGCGTTCGTGGACCGTGACGGTATTGCGGGCCGTGACTGATGACGCAAAGGAATTGACGATGAGGAGGATGCGCAAGGCTTTTTACGGTATCAGCGCATGCGACGAGGGTCACGCCAAAAGGAAGGTTTGGAGGGCGCTTGGGTTGGGTATCGGGGCTACCTCTCGGTAACAATGGGAGACATGAATGTGATCGTATGCGTCAAGCAGATTCCCGACCCAGC
>JBIILS010000104.1:0-4067 GCA_044232585.1 Ilumatobacteraceae bacterium | reverse complement strand
GCAGCAAGAGTTGGCGCCGATGCTTGTTCAGTCCACACGCGTTTGCCCTCTTCTACTAATTCATCAATGCCCCAGCGCTGAAGAAATTGCGCCTGTGTTCTCACTGCGTCTGGTTCACGCACCGCTGACAATTGATCAATAAGCACTTGCGTTGTGATGTCTTGCTCGCCGGGGTTGCGTAAGTAATGGGTTCCCTTTTCATGACTTGCATACGTGCGCAACCATTCACGCCATGGCATTGATGCAACCTCGGCAGTTAACGGTGTGCAGTAGTCGAAAACAAGAACAGAGCCACGGCGCAATATAGACAATGAATCAGCCAGCCATTGCGAGGCTTCACGTTGAATAGGCGCACGTGAACCATGTGGCGCCCTGCTTGGTAAGAAAGATGGAACCGGAGAATTCACCAAGATCTCAGAGAAGGTGTCTTTGCTGGCAATGACATGTGCTTCTCTCCATCCGTCGTCATATACCCACAATTCAAACGGAATGTTGTCGAGCAATTCATTGGCAATCACTACGCCGTGTTCGATAACTGACGGTATTGAGTCAGTTGATGTCACACCATCTGGATGAAGCGCTCGTTGTGCGGCGCTGGTTTCAATAGTGATGTATTCACCGCGCTGTAGGCACGCAGGTTGTGCAGCAAGGATTGACCGTGCGAGAGTGCCGGGACCAGCACCTACTTCTACGATTTGAAAATTGTCTGGTTGCCCCAGACGATTCCATACGTCATCAATTGCTGTTGCAAGCACTGTGCCAAACAAAGGCCCTACTTCAGCAGAAGTGATGAAATCTCCACGCCTACCTGCACGGCCCGTTGTTGAATAGAAACCATGTTCGCTATACAGCGCGAGGTCCATGAATGAAGAGAACGGAATGCTCCCCTGTGACGCCGCAATGGCAGCGCGTATGGAATCAGCGGCCGAAGGCACCGGCGAGACCGGCAAGATCACCGAAGTGAATCACGATGCCAGGCAAGACACCCAACAACAATGTGGCGATGCCAGTAATGCCAAGAGCAACTGCAAGTGAAGACTTCACGGGAACTGGTGACGTGTCACCATCGGGAACTGGGCGCATCCACATTTCACGCAAGATGCTGCCGTAGTAACCAAATGCAACAACTGAGTTAACACCACCGATGATTGCAAGAACATAAGCCCACGTTGTTCCGGCTGAAACGAGCGACTGGAATGCTGCGAACTTACCGAACCATCCACCGAGTGGAGGGATACCAGCGAGCGATGCCATGAATAGAGTCATCAAGGTTGCGATACCAGGTGCGTATGAGAACAAGCCGCCGTACGAAGATATTTCGCCACTACGAGTTTTGCGAGCGACAACCGTAACCACGGCAAAGACACCAAGGTTTGTTGCTGCGTACACAATGAGGTACGTAACAACCGCGCGCAATGCAGACTCGGCGACACCAGTTTCACCAGCAACCGCGAGCGGCATAAGGATAAAACCACCCTGTGCAATTGATGAATACGCCAACATACGAATGATGCTTGTTTGCTTCAACGCCATGACGTTACCGAGCGTCATTGTGGCTGCAGAAAGGATCCAGAAGACTGGCTGCCATACGGCGTGTGAGCCAGGGAATCCGACATACACAACCGTTACCAGCGCAACGAAACCAGCTGCTTTTGAGGCCACTGACAAGAATGCTGTAACTGGAGTTGGTGCGCCCTGATAGGTATCAGGTGCCCATGTGTGAAACGGTACGGCAGAAATTTTGAACGCAAAACCAATGACCACGAAGAACACGGCAAGTGCACGAATTGATGTGACTTCACTGCCAAGAGACGCACCAATCTCAGTGAGTTTTGTGGAGTTTGAGATTCCGTAAAGCAACGACATGCCGTACAGCATGATTGCCGATGCGAAGACACCAAGAAGGTAGTACTTAATTCCTGCCTCATTACTTCGTGAATCACGCTTACGCCATGCAGCAAGCATGTACGCAGGAATGGACAAGAACTCGAGCGCCACGAAAATTGAAATGAGGTCACGGCTTGATGCCATCATGACCATTCCCATAATGCTCGACAGCATTAGGAACCAGAATTCACCTTGGTAATAGTCGCCTTCTCGGATGTAGTCAGCTGCAAGAAGAACTACCACGTACCCGGATAGAAGGAACATGCCCTTCATCACGAGGCTGAAATCATCAATGACATAACGACCGTCAAACATTTGTCGCGTACCTGAATTGCTGAGGGCCAATGTGAGCACTGGGATAAACGCACCAAGCAACGTAAAGCTTGCGACCGGGGTCAACAACCATTTACGAGAATCAGACAAGAACAAGTCGAGCAATAAGAGCACAACAATGCCGACCCCAAGAATCATCTCAGGGGCTAGTGCGTGGTAATCAATTATTGGTGATGACCACGCAGCGGTGGCGATTGTGCTCAGCACGGGTCAGCCTCCGAAAGCCTTGAGAGTAACGACCACAGCTGGGTCGAGAACCTTGAACATCAATTGTGGGTATACACCAAAGACAACAATTGCGATCAGAAGTGGTGTCCAAGCAATCCACTCGAACTTATTCACATCGTGAATGTCTTCGTCATGTCCATGACCAGCAGCAAACTCAGCAGTTGGCTCACCAAACGCGATGCGCTGGAAGAGCCATAGCAAGTAGCCAGCAGCAAAGACCGTTCCGATTGCTGCAATTACCATGTACGTGCGGAACACAGTGACAGATAGACCCGGAGCTGGTTGGTATGCAGACAAGATTGCAGGGAACTCGCCCCAGAAACCTGCGAGACCTGGCAAACCAAGTGATGCCATTGCACAGAAACCAAGGATCCATCCCATTTTTGGCATCTGCAACAACATGCCGGAAATGCGCTTGATTTCAAGCGTGTGATAACGCTCTTTCACGGAACCAGCAACGAAGAACAACATTCCAGTGATAAGTCCGTGAGCAACCATTCCGAACATTGCGGCATTCAAGCCGAATGGAGTGAGAGTTGAAATACCAAGCATCACGAAGCCCATGTGCGCTACAGAAGAGAACGCAATGAGACGCTTCATATCAGTTTGTGCGAGACATCCGAAGGAGCCATAGATGATTCCGATTACTGCAAGACCACCGATATACGGTGCCCATGCTTTTGCAGCTTCAGGGAGAACTGGAATTGCAATACGTACAAAACCGTAGGTGCCCAACTTCAACAACACTGCAGCAAGGATGACTGAACCCTGGGTTGGCGCTTGCGTATGAGCATCTGGCAGCCACGTATGGAATGGGAACATCGGAACTTTGACCGCGAAGCCAACGAACATTCCGGCGAAGATCCAAATTTGAGTAGTGCGTGAAATGTTCATGCCTTGCTCAATGAGGAATGGAATCGAGAAGCTCTCTGCCCCGGTCTTGAAGAACAACGCGAGGAACGCAACCAACATAAGTGCTGATCCGAACATGGTGTACAGGAAGAACTTGAGCGATGCGTACTGGCGATTTTCTCCACCCCATACACCAATCATGAAGTACATCGGCAAAAGCACGAGTTCGAAGAACACGAAGAACAAGATGAGGTCACGAGAAATGAATGTTCCGGCCATACCTGTTTGCAGAATCAACATCAAGATGAAGAACGCTTTGGGGTTTCCTGGTGATGGCACGTGATCCCATGAATAAATCATGACGAGAACTGTGATGACCATTGACAAGAGGTACAGCGGAAGGCTGATGCCGTCAATACCAATGAAGTACGACGACTTGATTACTGAAATCCATTCGTGTTGCGCCACGAACTGCATGGTTCCGGCATTGCCGAAGTCGAATTGGATCATTGTGTAAATACCGACAGCGAGTGTGGCGATAGCTGTTGCGATTGCAACTGACTTAATCAGCGCCTCTTCAGCTTTCGGTATGAACAGCATGATGAGGGCTCCGACAAGCGGCAAAAATGTGCCGACTGTAAGAGCCCAGTTGTGGTTGCTTATGACTTCCATTGCGGTAGCTCCCTAGGTATTTACGATGACGAGTACGAGGGCGCCGATGGCGGCAGCGCCGAACAACAACGCCCCATACTGATTGACTTTTCCGG
>JBIILS010000030.1:0-13447 GCA_044232585.1 Ilumatobacteraceae bacterium | reverse complement strand
CGCGAGTCCTCAACGACACACACGATTGATGAATCACGTTTTGTGTCGCCACAGATATTGCACAACTCAGCATCAGCAAGGTTGAAACACAATCCGCAGAAACGTACCCGTTCTTTTGCATCTACGAGTGCGCGAGCAAGCCGGGTGACATCTTCAACGTCGCCTTTGATGAGATGAAGTGCAAGACGTTGCGCGCTGCGCGGACCAATGCCAGGCAAACGACCAAGTTCGTCAATGAGTAATTGAACTGGTGGCGTGTAGGGCGAGGCCACTAGTTACTTCTTTCCGCGCGGTGACTTTGCAGCGTCGGTATTTGTCTCGACTTCTTTTTCTACGATGCTTCCGCCAGGAAACGTATCGTGAAGCGCAGCGAGTAACGGGTCAACAGCATCGACTGCAAGTACCGTGTCAGCTATATCGATTGCTGCGAACGGGTCATCAGCAACATCATCAACAATGGTGCGCGCTTCAGGTTCAGTAAGAACTGGACGAGCCATACCGCCGGGTGCAGTTGGATCAGCTTGAACAAGCGTGACAACAAATGTCGCACCACATACTTGCTTGATGGCTTCGACCACGGTAGGTAATTGTTCTTGTGCACGCTTCATTGGTGTATTGCTGGGAAGGCGCAACATGACCTTCTTGCCATCAACAGATTGCACAACTGCTGGCTTGAACATTGCCTTCGCAAGACCACGCATGGCATCGGTGATTTGTGGCCACATTTGTGCAGGGTCTGCAGTGCCCGCAGAAGCAGGTGCTGTTTCAGCTGGTTTTACTGGGGTTTCAGCGGCAGCTGGAACAGGAATCTCTTTTGTAACCGCAGCTGGTTCAGCTGCAATAGCAACGACTGGTGTGGCATCTGCAACGGGCACAGCAACAGGTGCGGTGTTGCCAGCTAGTCCGCCAATTTTGGCGCGACCAGTCGCAGGGTTGATTGGTGCTTGCGGCAAAGCTGCAGCAATGCCATTCTCGCGCAAGGTTTTTACAGCTTCTTCTAATTGCGAAATTCGTGCAAGGAGATTTTCTGCACTGTCATCAAAAACAGGTGACGCCAACTGCACAACTGCAACCTCAAGCAACAAACGTGCATCAGGTGCGTGTCGCATTTCCACCATAGTTGTGCCAAGAGTTTCCATAATGCGGACAACTCGCTGTGTGCCCATGTCTTGCGCGTAACGCGTAAGTTCAGCAATTCGATCAGCAGGTAATTGCACCAACTCAGGCGACATGATGGCAAGAAAACAATCACGCATTGTGCGCACAACATCTTGTGCATACGTGTGAGGGTCACGACCTTGTTGCATAGCGCGAGCAACTGCACTAAGCGCAGCAGCGTGATCACGTGCAACTAGCGACTTGATGATGTCTTCGGTGTGCAGTGCAACTTCTGGTTCGCCACCGCCAGATACGACAAGTTCAAGTGCAGACAAAGTGTCACGCGCACTTCCGCCACCTTGACGTAATACCAAGTCAATTGAGTCCTCATCAACTGTGAGTTCTGCTTCTTTGATTACGAACTTGACATACTTTTTCAGTTCGGCAACAGGCAAAAGGTGAAATTGCAAGTGCTGCACACGGCTGCGAATGGTCTCTGACACTTTTTGCGGGTCTGTGGTGGCCAACACAAATACAACTTGGTCTGGTGGTTCTTCCAAAGTCTTGAGGAGTGCCGCTTCTGCACCACGCGTGAGCATGTGCACTTCGTCGAGAATGAAAACGCGGTGACGCCCAGGGCTAGTTAATGCAGCAGCTTCAATAATGTCGCGAATTTCTTGAACACCGTTGTTGCTGGCAGCATCAAGTTCAAGCACGTCGTAACTAGTGCCCAATTCCACGGCCTTGCACGAGTCACATTCGCAACATGGTTCACCTTCGACAGGGGCGGCACAGTTCAAGACCTTTGCCAAGATTCGTGCCGTCGAGGTTTTGCCGGTACCTCGGGGCCCAGAGAACAAATAGGCCTGGCCCTCTCGACCATTGATGACTGCATTACGCAACGCCATGACCACATGGTCTTGCCCGTAGAGCTCAGAGAACTTCCGCGGGCGGAAACGTCGGTACAGGGACTGGGTGGCCATCGAAACGACCCTACCAATGCGGTGCACCGAGGACCGCTGTGTGAAAAGGTTAAGCACTCATCGGGGTCCAATCTTGGCTACCGTTTTCTCACACCATGCGTCGCCTTCCTCTCCTTTTCATTGCAGTTGTGTCTGCCATTGCCTTTTCGGCCGGCCCTGCCCAGGCAGCTGGCGACAACACCCTTTCCTCATCAAGTCCTACAGCGGGCGAAGTGGTGACTCTTGCTCCTACCCAGTTGCAGTTGAAGTTCACATTGCCCGTTGGCGGGGCAGAGATTGCCTCCCAGATGGGACTTTCACTGGCCTGCGAGTCCAAACTGACGAATCTCGGGCCTCCTCAGCTATCGGCCGATGGCGTCACGATCTCGGCTGCCCTGACCCAGGTTCCTGAAAACGGATCCTGTGTCGTGAACTGGTCACTCCCTGACGGCAGTGTTGGATCCTTCAATTTCACCGCCCAGACCCAAGTAACCACAACGGCTCCCTCAACTGTGCCTGGCTCTCCTGTCACCACTGTTCCAGTCGACGGGACCGCAGTTGAAGAAGTCGCACCTCGACTTGGTGGCCCCATTGGCCTCATGAAGCTCATCGTCTTTTTTGCTGTCTGTGCCCTCTTTGGTGGATTGATGTTCATCAAACTCGTCTGGCCAGAAGGTGTCGAGTACGGCATCACAGAGAGATACTTCCGCCAAATTTCCATCCTTGCCGGTGTATCAATTTTTGTTCTCATCATTCTTATGACGGCGCGACAATCTGGCGGCGGAATTGCATCGTCCATTTCTCCCACCTCGTGGGGTCCGCTCTTTGAAACGAATGAAGGTCGTGGAGTCTTCATTCGTCTTCTCGTCGTTTGTGGTCTTAGTTACTACGCGTGGATAACTGAACGCGTTCTTGAACCAACAAATGTTGTCCCGACCACAGTTCTTCTCGCACTCATGATGATGTCATACGGTTTTGACCGCGCAACCGGGCGTGCGGTTGTTTTGGGAATTGTTGTCGCAATTCTTCACATGGCATTCATTGCAATGTGGGTGGGAAGCATCTCAATTATTTGGCGAGTGATTCTTCATGGTCCAGGAGATGTTGACCTCGTCGAAGCTCTTCGCGGATGGGCTCGACTAGCAACACCATTAACAATTGGCATTGTAGGCACTGGTGTTTTTCAGGTGTGGCGTATCGACGGAATCAGCCTGATCAATAGTGGCCACGGCCGACTTGTCCTTGTCAAGGTGCTTCTTGTTACTGCAATGTTGTTTGTTAGTGCAGCAGTTCGTCAATTCATTTTACGTGGTATGCAACGGGCAAAATCTCTGAATGAAAAAGTTGTATACCGATTGAAGCGTCCAGTCGGAATCGAGATGTCATTAAGCATTGTCGTACTTGCAGCATCATCTTGGTTAATGGCAATGCGTCCGCCGTATGTTCTCAACCCTGAAACTGGCCCGCGTGTTGAATACGCAATCGTGCAAGACATGACGGCCAAAGATGATTTCCATGTTCGCTTGTCCATCACTCCTGGCGACGTTGGACCCAACAGAATTCTCATTGAGTTATTCGGGCCATCACGTATTCAAAACTTCAAGATCACTCTTGTTCCGACGAATCCAAACTTCCCGGGTTACACAATCAATGTCCCCATCACTCGACCAGGGGCTGCACTTGTAGCCCAAGACGCAGGTCTGCAACTTCGTGCTCCAGGCGAATGGACCGCCACCGTCACAGGTGTCACAACCATTGGCGACCTGCCACCAATGAGCACCACGTTCATCATCGCCGACGGCACCACCGTGACCACCCAGCCGAAGCAGGGCCTGCAGAAGTCGACCACCACGATTGCCGCAACCACAACGACCACCACTCTTGCCCCAGTCGTCACCACCCTGGCCCCCGCAACCACGGTTGCGGCCCCAATTGTGACCACAACCTCAGTCCCCACAGCGGGGTAATTGCCCACCAGATAGGCGATGAGGCCCCATCGGCACTAGCGTTTCGCAGGTGACTGATACCTCTGGCTTTTCGATGCAGGACAAAATTGACGACCTTCGGGACCGTCAACAGCAGGCGATTAACGCCGGAAGCCCTCGCTCGGTTGAGCGCCACAAGGGCAAGGGCAAATTGCTCGCTCGTGAGCGCATTGACTTCCTCTGCGACCCAGGCTCTTTTCATGAACTCGACATGTTGGCCCGCCATCGTGCGCACGCATCAGGTCTTGAAGAGCGCCCCTACACAGACGGTGTGATCACCGGATGGGGAACCGTTGAAGGTCGCAAAGTATTTCTCTTCAGTCAAGACTTCACGGTCTTTGGTGGAGCGCTAGGTGAAGTGTTCGCTGAGAAGATTCACAAGCTCATGGACCTTGCACTCAAAGTTGGTGCTCCAGTAATCGGTTTGAACGACGGAGCCGGTGCTCGTATTCAAGAAGGCGTTGTGTCACTCGCCTCTTACGGCGGAATTTTCTATCGCAACGTTCAATCGTCTGGTGTTGTTCCACAGATTTCAGTCATCCTCGGACCATGTGCTGGTGGTGCTGTGTACTCGCCAGCAATGACCGACTTCATCTTCATGGTGCGCGAATCAAGCCACATGTTCATTACGGGTCCTGATGTTGTTAAGACAGTTACAGGTGAAGATGTAACACTTGAAGAACTTGGTGGCGCAATGAGCCACGCGTCAAAGAGCGGTGTTGCAACATTCGTTTCAGCTGACGAGCAAGCATGTCTTGAAGATGTTCGTTTCTTGTTGTCATTCTTGCCGCAAAACAATCTTGAATCAGCACCAACTGTTGAGACATCAGATGATCCGAATCGTTCGTGCCCAATGTTGCGTGACATTCTTCCTGCATCAGCTAACCAGCCATACGACATGAAGAAAGTAATCAAGGAAGTTGTCGATGACGGCGAGTTCTTTGAATACTTCGAACACTGGGCGAAGAGCATTGTGTGTGGTTTCTCTCGCGTCGACGGCATGACCGTTGGAGTTGTCGGCAACCAGCCAATGGCATTTGCTGGTGTTCTTGACATCGAATCAAGTGAAAAAGCTGCCCGATTCGTTCGTACATGCGACGCTTTCAACATTCCACTTCTTACATTCGTAGACGTTCCTGGTTTCTTGCCAGGTGTAAACCAAGAGCACGAAGGAATCATTCGTCACGGTGCAAAGTTGTTGTACGCATTCTGTGAAGCAACAGTGCCTCGTATTCAAATCATTACGCGCAAGGCTTACGGTGGCGCGTACGTTGTGATGAACTCAAAGTCAATCGGCGCTGACCTTGCGTATGCATGGCCAACAGCAGAACTTGCCGTTATGGGCCCTCAAGGCGCGGTTGAAATTGTGTACAAGCGTGAATTGCAGCAAGCAGCAGACCCTGTTGCGCGCCGTGCAGAACTTGTTGCTGAATACACCGAGAAGTACGCGAACCCATACGCAGCTGCAGAACGCGGTTACGTGGACGATGTCATTGACCCAGCAGACACTCGTATCAAGATCATCGCTGGCTTGCGCATGTTGCAAACCAAGCGTGAAGAGCTTCCACGCCGTAAACACGGAAACATGCCTCTGTAAATCATCATGTCTGAATCATCCTTTCCCGACTGGAATGCACCAGAACCAGAAGTAGTTTCAATTAGCGATATTGCTTTTGAACCTAAAGCAGGTTTCTGGCTTCGCTTTGTTGCAAACATTTGTGACGGCATCATGGTGTCGCTAATCAGCCTTCCCTTCTCGATTATTTCGGCGTCAACTACCGGAACCACAGCAGCTTTGTCACAAGCCGCTCAATTCGTTGTCTCTTTTTTCGCATTGGCTTATTGGGTTGGCAGGCAAGGTGGTTCACCACTTCGCCGCAAGCTCGGAGTTTTCATCCTTGATGAATCTGACGGGTCATTCATCGGCCAACGTCGTGCCGCTAAGCGCATCATGATGAGTTGGGTATCGGGCATCGTTTTTCTCTTGGGATACCTTGCAATGTTGCGTAGCCCGCAAAGCCAAACATGGCATGACCGTGTTGCAAATACAGTTGTGGTGAAGCGATGAGCCTCAATGTCGGCGCAATCACACCGATTCCTACCGAGGAAGAAGCTGCTGCAATCGCAGCTGCAGTCACCATGATGTGGCCGCAGCCAATGGTTGCCGCAACAGCAGACACCAGCGCCGTTTCTGCATGGCGTTTCAGTGGTCGTTGGTGGGTCACCGATGCAGTGTCTCGCAGAGCTCGCCCCGGAATCAGATAATGACTTCCGTCAGCGCAACAGAACTAACCACTGTCGCTGACAATCTTGCAGTATTTCACCACGGGCAACATGTTGTCCGCCACGAGAACTTGCAACCAGATACTGCATACACCGAACACGGAATTGATTTTCGAACATTGCCTCGTCCGGAAGGGCGATTGCTCAGTGTTGTTGCAACCGTTAATGATGTCCATTTTGGTGAAACAGAATGTGGCCGCATTGACGACAGCCAATTAGGTCCGATTCAATTTTCACTTCCAGGTGAACAGCCCTACCCCATCACCATGAACGCTGGCGCAATTGCTGAAATCAAGAGATTGAACCCGAACGCAGTTCTGGTCAAAGGCGATCTGACAGAAGGTGGCACTGACGAGCAGTTCGCAGCATTTCGCGAACACTACGAAGGTGCATTCGCAGACAAGCTTTTCGTAGCCCGAGGCAACCATGACCGGTATCGGGATCAAAATGAATTCGTAGGTGATCAGTGGATTGAGTTGCCGGGAATCACCATCGCGCTCATCGACACAACGATTCCGATGCAGACCACTGGTCGCATCGACCCACCACAATTCGAATGGCTGAATGATCAGTTGACTGCATCGACAACTCCCGTCATCATCATGGGCCACCATCAACAGTGGACAGAAGGAAATCGCAGTGACGATTACTTTGGCCTCCACCCAGATAGCAGCGAAGCACTTGACGCTCTCGCTGTTCGCCATGCTTCTGTTCTTGCGTATACAGCTGGCCACACGCATCGTCATCGCGTTCGCCGCATGCCACGTTCTGGAATTCCCACCATTGAAATCGGATGTGTAAAAGATTTCCCAGGCTCATGGGCCGAGTACCGCGTCTATGAAGGCGGCGTGATGCAAGTAGTGCATCGAGTTTCTTCACCCGAAGCACTGGAATGGAGCGAGCGTTGCCGCCACTTGTACGAAGATTTCGGTATTGACTACGAGAGCTACGCAATGGGTACGCTCGAAGACCGATGCCTGATTCTTCCGCTCCGTTAAACAGCACGTCCGCATTGGCGGGATTGCGAGTTATCGACCTATCAACTGTTCTTGCAGGGCCAAACTGCGCGCGCTATCTCGCAGACTTTGGCGCAGATGTCATCAAGATTGAACGCCCAGACGGCGGAGACAGTTTGCGCAACATGGGATGGCGCGACCCAGTAGACGGCGAAGGTTTGTGGTGGCGATTAGTGAATCGCAACAAGCGCACAATTGCGATGAACCTAAAAGACGACACCGATCGCGAATTATTTTTGCGTCTCATTGATGACGCAGATGTTCTTGTTGAAAACTTTCGGCCTGGAGTTCTAGAAAAGCTCGGCTTTGCACCAGAAGTTCTTCATGCACGCAATGCAAAATTGATTATCACTCGTGTCAGTGGTTTCGGACAAGATGGCCCGTACGCAAACCGTCCAGGTTTCGCATCAATCGCCGAAGCAATGTCAGGGCTTGCATCAATCACTGGTGTTCCCGGTGGCGACCCGATGTTGCCGCCGTTCGCGCTTACCGATGAAGTCACTGGTCTCGTTGCAGCATTCGCCACCATGGTCGCTCTGTGGTCTGAACAAGGACAAGTTGTTGATGTGTCATTGCTGGAAAGTTTGTTTCAAATTCTTGGCCCATTAATGACTGTGTGGCTAACGCGCGGCGAATTACAACCACGGATGGGTTCATTGCTGCCTTACACAGTGCCACGCGGCGTGTATCGCTGTTCCGACGGATTGTTTGTTGGCATCTCAACATCAAGTGATTCCATTGCAGCGCGCGTTGTCCACTTGCTCGGGTTTGATGGTGATGAACGCTTCACAACATTCGCTGGTCGAATTGCTAACCGTGAAATCATTGAAGCAGCAATGGAAGCATGGTTCGCACAACGCACTCAAGCCGACGCACTGGCAATCTTTCAAGAAATTGAAGCTGCAGCCGGCCCCATTCTTTCAATGGAAGACATCGAAAAAGATCCGCATTACATTGCGCGTGAGGCAGTCATCACTGTCGAGGGCACCCCAATGCAAGGCCTCATTGCGCGTCTGTCTGCTACGCCTGGCGCTGTGAAATGGCGTGGACGCGCCGCAGATGCCGACGGTGATGCCATTCGCAAAACAGGCTGGAACTAACTCCCCAACCCTCTGTATTTCGCCTCGTTCACCTAGTGTTCATATGTTCGTTAGGGGGATCACATGGACACCATTAAGCAGCCGCGCATGTCTCGCGCATACCAAGTACTCAGCATCACTGCGATTGCAACTTTCTTGGTTTCACTCGATACCAGCATTGTTGTAGTCGCTCGTCGAGCAATTGAGGAAGATCTCGGGCACCCAACACTTCTCACGTGGGTGTTCTCTGGTTACAACATTGCGTATGCAGCAGGTTTGTTAACAGCTGGTCGCTTCGCAGATGTAAACGGTCGCAAGCGTTCCTTCTTGCGTGGTCTTGCCTTATTCAGTATCGGCTCCATCTTGTGCGGTTTGGCACCAACGTCACTTCTGCTAGTTCTTGCTCGACTCGTGCAGGCCGTCGGCGGTGCCATGTTGACTCCAGCATCACTTGCACTAGTACTTCCCGAATTCCCTGTTGAAAAGCGCACTGTTGCAATCGGCATCTGGGGTGCTGTCGGCGGATTAGCTGCAGCACTTGGGCCGTGCATTGGTGGCGTCCTCGTCGACTGGCTCGATTGGCGTTCGCTCTTTTACATCAATGTTCCTTTCTGTGCCGTCACTCTCTACTTGGGAAAGAAAATTCTCCATGAGAGCAAAGACCCAACCGCTACGAAGCACGTTGACCTCATCGGTTCTGCCCTGGGTTTGCCAGGTGTTGCACTAGTAACACTCGCTGTTGTACAAAGTGGCGACTGGGGCTACATCGATCAACGCACTATTGCTGCAATGTCAGTTGGTTGCATTCTTCTCGGGTTCTTCGTGAAGCGTTGCAGCACCGTTGAGAATCCACTTCTTGACTTGTCATTGTTCAAGATGCCATTCGTAGTTGCAGCAAACCTGTCCGGCTTCTTCTTCTCCATCGGCTTCCTTGGCATGTGGATGTTGCAGATTCAGTGGCTACAAGTTGTGTGGCAATACAGCCCTACAAGATCAGGCCTTGCAACAGCAGCTGGCCCGTTAACTGCTGCAATTCTTGCTGCGCCAATGGGACGTCTCGCTGGAAAATGGGGACACGGACGAGTTCTGTTTCTCGGTTCAATACTCCTGACGGTTGGAACAATCGGTTTCAGTCTGTTCCTCGGGCCAACACCTCAGTTCCTCACGGTCTACTTACCGCTGATGATTATCTGTGGTTCAGGTGTCGGTTGCAGTTTGTCAGTGCTATCCAGTAGCGCGACTGCATTCTTGCCACCAGGAAAGTTTGCAATGGGTTCAGCTCTGAACACCACAGGACGTCAAATTGGTTCAGCACTCGGTGCTGCACTGGCGCTGTCTCTTACTGCGCCAACAATCAGCAGGCTTGCAGGTGGGTACTCAAGTAATCCACCACGCTTGCCGTCGTCGTCAGATCTGTTGCCGTACATCAACGCATGGCGAGTAATGGGTGCGATTTATCTTTTCGCCGGCATCGTCATGATTGTTTTGTATAAGAAGCCAACAGAACAACAGATGATTGAAGCTGGCGCTGTTCAATTCGTGGATTAAAGAATCTACTTTTCACAATGCGCGTCAATGTGCGTCGAAAAGAAAACTCCGCACGACCTGCATGTAATCATCGAAATTTTCGCGACGGGTGTTGTGCCCTGCGCCATCAATCTGGGTGGTCGTAATACGTGGATTCAGCGAACGAACTTCAGCGGCTATTTCTTTAGTGACGATTCCACCAAATCCTTCTTCGCCGTACATCAAGAGTGTCGGCACAGTGATGAGTGGCATGTAGTTCTGCCACGGTTCTGGATCAAAGAAACTGACTTCAAAATCAACTTCTAACTTCGATGCTGCCCATGCTGGAAATTCATCATCGTGCCAACCAGGTGAACGTTCTTTCCCCAGCTGTGTGATTTGTTCAATTGTCATTGAACGAAATTGCAGAACTTGTTTTCTGAAATCTGTGCGCCACTTTTCCATGGCCACTTCGTCTCGTCGTGCAAGTAGCGGAGGGTCTTCCAAAACGACAGTGGAGACACGTTCGGGATACATTGCTGCATAACGAGCTGTAGAACGCGCACCAAGAGAATGACCCATGACTACTGGCGCATCCAGTCCCAACTGCTCAATTGCTTGTGCCAGATCTAACGCCGGATCGTGTTCAATTCCATCAGTAATGCGTGAGCTATTTCCATGTGCTCGTGCATCAAGCATGATTACATCAAAATCTTCTGCCAGGATCTCTGTAACTCGGGTCCAACACAATCCATTGTCGGTAAGCCCATGCGACAACACCAATGGTGGCCCACTCGTGTTGGTGCGGTGATACGCAAGATGCCCACCTGCAATATCAACTTTCCCTGATGACCAATTATGTTGCTTCATCGTGGTTCTAGTTCAAATCACCAAGCGTATGCTTCGGGTGCGGTACCAATGGGAGGAAAGATCTCGTCAATTGTTGCGAGAGTCTCCTGGCTAATTTGCATTGTCGGAACGTGCAAGACGGAAGCAAGCTGTGCTCTACTTCCGGGCCCAATGATGTTCGATGTCACGCCACCTTGGTTCAACAGCCACGCCAAAGCCACGGCAGTTGGTGTTTCACCGATTGATTTGCACAAGTCGCCATATCGCGACAATTGATCTGAACGTGACTGCGCTGCTGATTTGATTGATTTTGATTGGCGACGTCCAGTCCCATCATCATCATTCAACGCCAACAATCCACCTGACAATGGGCTCCATGTAATGACTCCGAGGCCATATTCCTTACAGGCAGGAATGACTTCAAGTTCAGCACTACGTTCAACCAAGTTGTAGAGGCTTTGTTCAGACACTAAACCTAAGCTGTGACGCGCCTGGGCCTTTTCATTCATTTGTGCGATCTTCCAACCGGGAAAATTACTTGAGCCAACGTATGTGATTTTTCCTTGGCTGATGAGCTGATCCATTGCTTGCCAAATCTCTTCGGCTGGTGCTGCACGATCAATATGGTGCATCTGATACAGGTCGATGTGGTCAACATTCAGTCGCTTTAAGCTAGCTTCACATGCCATGCGTATATGACGTGCAGAAAGCCCTCGATCATTCACATCATCCGACATTGGTTGATGCACTTTCGTGGCTAGAACAATTTTCTCTCGATGTTGTGGGTTTTGGGTCAGCCACTTACCAACAATTATTTCTGTTGCGCCGACTCCTAATCTTCCGCCATATTGATTTGCAGTATCAAAAAAATTGATACCTGCTTCCATCGCGTCATCCATAATCGCAAACGATTCTTCTTCGGATGTCCGGGGACCAAAATTCATCGTTCCAAGGCACAGTGTGCTGACCTTGAGAGCTGACTTACCTAATTGGCGATATTCCATTATGTTCCTTCCAGAGGCGAACTACGGAGCCCGCATAGTGACGCCTGTGCGAATACCTTCGCTTGATTCAGCGACGCATTCGCGAGCAATCCATTGTGCACGCTCAGATAATTGCTTGTAAGCCTCATACGTAATAGACGGAACTATCGGTTCACGGAACCACGGCGCGTAGAACTCTAGATTTGGGATGAACCGCATTGAGTCAGAAATATTCGGAGTTCCGCCATGCCATGCGCGAACATCGCGAATCATGATTGAACCAGCAGGTGCTGGACACACTGTGCTCAACCTCATCCACTCTGGTTCATCAATGAGACTCGGAATAGGTACACGTGAATGCTGGGTACCGGGAATCTGCCGTGTAGGGCCATTCAGTTTGGTGACATCTTGAGGCAAGAAGTTCACCGCAATATACGGACAGGGCAGGTCGCGAATTGTTAATTGCGCACGTGGATCATGGAAAGAACTAAACGGAGTGAGACCCCCGGGTGCCCAATCGCGAACATCTGAATGCAACGGTTGATATTCAACAGCGCCAGGTAGACAAAAATCTCCACTTGCAGCACGTAACACGAAATCTGGCGAACCAAAGATGGCACTCACAATGTCGGTGGCGGCTTTTACTTCCAACAACATTTGCCATTCAGGTCGGTGCAATTGACCACGAGTCATACTTGACCCGCCAAATGAATAACGATGATTCCCGCGATTCCCCTTGCGGTCTTCGTCAAGTTCCAGAATTTCAGCTGCAACTTCACAGCATCCCTGCCACAAAAAATCAATCTGTTCGCTGTTCAATACATTTGCGACCACTACGAATCCGTCACGGTTAAAGAGTTCAACGGCTTTCGCAACATCTTTTACATCAAGAATGTCGAGACCATTGATGCCGTTGTTTGCCTCTAGATGCGCACGCAAGGCAACAGTCGAAGGTTCTGTCTTCCAATCTTCAGCAGCCGACACACTCATTACAACTTCCCCCCGGATTATTTATGCCGCTTGAGAAGCGGTCTACAAATCTTACAAGATGCCGATTGAACAACTAACACCAGTACCACCAATACCGCAGTAACCATTAGGGTTCTTCCCGAGATACTGCTGGTGATACGGCTCTGCAAAGTAATAGTGAGTCAACGGTGCAATTTCTGTAGTGATCTCGCCATAGCCCGCATCAGTCAACAACACTTGATACGCGTCACGTGATTCTTCAGCGGCAATGCGTTGTTCATCATTCACATAATAAATAGCACTGCGATATTGCGTACCCATGTCATTGCCTTGGCGCATGCCTTGTGTTGGGTTGTGGTTTTCCCAGAACACGCGCAACATGTCCATCAACGACAAGTTCCATGAGTCGTACACAGCCATCAAAACTTCTGTATGACCTGTGAGCCCTGAACACACTTCTTCATATGTTGGGTTCGGCGTGTAGCCACCTGCGTATCCAACGCTTGTTGAATGCACGCCGGGTTGTTTCCAAAAAATGCGCTCAGCTCCCCAGAAGCAACCCATACCAACAACAAGTGTCTGCATGTTTTCTGCCCACGGCCCCGTCAGTGACGTGCCCTTTTCAAAATGTGCCTCTGGCACTGGCATCGTCTGGTCTGTGCGCCCCGGCAAGGCCTGTGCTGGTGTAATCATCCCTGGAGTCTTTCGTCCGAACAT
>JBIILS010000103.1:0-4096 GCA_044232585.1 Ilumatobacteraceae bacterium | reverse complement strand
GATGGGATGAGTTAGCGCACACAATTCAGCAGTTTGTAGACGTTGGAGCATCAAAGTTTGTAGTCATTCCATTGGCAGAACCATCGTCGGTGCCTGATTGGAAATCACATTTGGAAGAAGCAGCAACCCACTTGTTGCCGCTGGAAAACTAACTACTTCTTTTTTGCAGGCTTTGTGAAGTTGGCACAGAAGTCAATCAGAAGTCGGGTGCCGTAGGCAGTTGCCCCACGGTTCAACCAACCGCTGTCACTGTCGGCATCCATTGGGCCTGCAATGTCAAGGTGTGCCCATGGTGTTGAACCTACAAACTCGCTAAGGAACAATGCTGCGGTTGTTGCACCAGCAAGAGGGCCACCAATATTGCGCATGTCTGCAACGTTCGAATCAAGCATTCTGCGGTAATCAGCAAACAACGGAAGCTCCCACAACAGCTCGTCAGTACGAGTACTTGATGCCTTCAATTGATCAATAACTCCAGCGTTATTTCCCAAAACTCCAGCCATTCTCTTTCCAAGAGCGGCAAGGCAAGCACCTGTAAGTGTTGCAATATCAATCATGGCGTCAGGCTTTGATTCTGCACCCAATGACAAGCCGTCGGCAAGAATCAGACGGCCCTCAGCATCGGTGTTGTGAATTTCAACAGTCTTTCCGTTACGCATTGTGAGCACGTCACCCAACTTCAATGCACTACCGCTTGGCATGTTGTCTGTGCACATTAGGTAAGCAGTTACTTGAGTCTTTACTTTCATTGCACGCAAAGCACCCATGGTGGAAAGCACTGCTGCTGCGCCGCTCATGTCCATCTTCATAGCCGCGTGGCTTTCGTTGCTTGGCTTCAGTGAGATACCACCGGAGTCGTACATCACGCCTTTGCCGACGAGCACTACTTTTCCTTTGGCTGATGTTGGCGTGTAGACCAACTTCACCATACGTGGGGGCTCTGTGCTGCCGGCGTTAACGCCAACGAGTCCGCCGCAACCCATCGCGATGAGTTGATCGCGGTTGTACACGGTGACCTCTAGGCCAGATGCGTTGGCGATTGCCACAGCATGGTCTGCAAACTGGCGAGCAGTGAGATGCGACGGCGGAGTGTTTGCAAAGTCGCGCGCTGTACAGACTGCAGATGAGGTGGCAATTCCCATCAACATTCCTGCTTGAACATCAGCAGTTTTTTCAGCTGACACCAATGTGACTGATGTGAGTTTTGCAAGACCTGACTTATCGTTCTTCAATGCAACCCAGCGATGAAGCGCGAGAGCGATTCCTTCAACTACTGCTTGTGTCGATGCTTTCGCACTTCCACGAATAACGCCCGGCAATGTGGTTGCAATTGATTCATATCGTGCACATGCACGAGCAGCGGACGCTGCGACATTGCGCAACACGCTTGTATTCAATTCGCGCACATCACCAATGCCGACTAGTACGCGCACAGCGGTTTTCCCTGCAGCTGGTGTCAACGTATGAGTTTGTGAAGTCTTGCCTTCAAACCCAAGCGCGGCGAGTTGCGCGCGGCTAAGCCCGACTCCACTCGGAATAGGACCAGAAGCAGCAATCGGAATAACGAGGGCTGCCACTTTGGCAGGAACGGACTTTGATACAGAAAAAGCAGTACGCATGTCCCCACTCTATGTGGCGACGCTCACTGCGCTAATGCCGAAGTGCCTAAAGACTCTTAACTGGGCGCGATGTGCCCTCTTGCCAACGTGCCATGGTCCATAACAAGTCAGACAATCTGTTGAGATACGGCACCACATAACTCGGTGGCGGTGCAGCAGCAAACGCCTGACGCTCGGCACGACGCACAGTGGTACGTGCAAAGTCGAGCCACGCAGAAACTGGGTGTTCGCCAGGTACTACGAACTCGGTTGGTGGATCAAACTTCGTATCAAGGTCATCAATGATGCTCTCTAGGCGGTCAACCATCTCAGATGTCACACAACTCTTGCCCGGGGTCAGCTTGTGACGATTTTCAGGCAATGTGGCTAACTCAGCCATGAGCACATAGAGGTCTTTCATCATCGGCACCACGATGGCGTCAACCTCTGAACCATGCCCCGCTGCTGTGCGTACAAGACCAATGACAGCCTGTGCTTCATCAACAGCGCCATAGGCACGAGGCAACTCACTATCCTTCGGCACTCGGCCGCCATAAAAGAGTCCGGTCGTGCCGTCGTCGCCTTCCCGGGTGTAGATCTTTTCGCGAGCCATACCAATGACTCTATGGCAAGTATCGTGGTGAGGTCATGAATCGTCAGCCCTATCTCGAAGCCGTCCGCGACCGAGTCATCGTTTTCGATGGCGCCTTCGGAACTTTTGTACAAGATCTCGACCTTGGTCCTGCCGACTTTGGCGGAGAATCACTTGAGGGCTGCAATGAAATGCTCTGCCTCACCCGCCCTGATGTCATTGAATCCATGCACCGAGCATTCCTTGACGCAGGTGTCGATGTTATTGAGACCGCAAGCTTCGGAAGCTTCTCAACCGTGCTCGTCGAATACAACATTCCTGAAAAGGCATACGAGCTGAATGTGGCCGCAGCAGCAATTGCGCGTCGCGTTGCTGACACCTATGAAGTAGATGGCCGCCCTCGCTATGTAGCGGGCAGCATCGGGCCAGGAACAAAGTTGCCAAGCCTTGGGCACATCGATTTCGCCACCTTGCGTGATTCCTATGAAGAACAGGCTCGCGGTCTTCTCGATGGCGGATCAGATCTCTTTCTCATTGAGACATGCATGGACTTGTTGCAGATCAAGGCCGCAATGCAGGCCTGCCGTCGCGCAATGAAATCCGTTGGTCGTGAAGTTCCCATTCAGGTGCAAGTCACCATGGAAACAACGGGCCGCATGTTGGTCGGAACTGAAATCGGAGCTGCATACGCCTCACTGCAAGCAATGAAGCCAGATGTCATCGGAATCAACTGTGCAACCGGACCATCCGAAATGCAAGAACACTTGCGCTACCTCAGCGAGCACTCTCTGATTCCTATCAGCGTGTTGCCGAACGCCGGATTGCCAAGCGTTGTAGATGGAAGAACTCATTACGACCTCACACCAGAACAACTTGCTGAATTTCATCGTCGCCACGTCTCCGATCTCGGTATCGGCATTGTGGGCGGCTGCTGTGGAACAACTCCAGAGCATTTACGTCAAGTAGTTGAAGCAGTACGTGGAGTCACCCCGAAAGTTCGCACGCCAGAGTTTGAACCAAGCGTGTCATCGCTGTACTCCCCTGTCACTCTGGAACAAGACAACAGTTTCCTCATCATTGGTGAACGCACCAACGCAAACGGTTCGAAAGCATTCCGCGACGCAATGTTGCGCGAAGACTGGGACACCTGCGTCAAGATGGCCACCGAACAGATTCGCGAAGGTTCACACGTGCTCGATGTGTGCGTTGACTATGTCGGCCACGACGGCACGGTCGACATGAACGCAATTGCTTCTCGTTTTGCTAGTCAAGCAAGCGTCCCACTCGTTCTCGACTCAACCGAACCAGAAGTAATGGAAGCTGGCCTTCTACACACCGGTGGTCGCAGCATTCTTAACTCCGCCAACTTGGAAGATGGCGAAGCACCCGGCAGCCGACTTGATCGCGTGTTCAGTCTTGCTCGTGATTACGGCGCGGCGGTTATCTGTTTGCTCATCGACGAACGTGGTCAAGCACGCGACGTTGAATGGAAAATGGAAGTTGCTCATCGCATTCACAAAATCGCTACCGAGCGTTACGGCCTTTCCGCCAGCGACCTCATCTTTGATGCACTCACATTCCCCATCGGCACTGGTGACGAAGACTTGCGCAAAGACGGCATTGCAACACTTGAAGCAATTCGCCGCATCAAGGAAGAGATTCCTGGCGCATTCACCACCCTTGGTCTCTCAAACGTCAGTTTCGGTCTCAGCCCTGCTACTCGTCAGGTACTGAACAGTGTGTTCTTGCATGAAGCCCGCCAAGTGGGCCTTGATTCTGCAATCGTGCATGCATCAAAAATTCTGCCCCTTGCGCGAATTCCTGAAGAACAGATTTCCGTGTGCCAAGACCTCATCTTTGATCGTCGTCAACCTGATTACGACCCTCTCACTAAGTTGCTCGAAAT
>JBIILS010000029.1:0-13517 GCA_044232585.1 Ilumatobacteraceae bacterium | reverse complement strand
CGCTTGGCGCAAGTGTTGCTGGCATTGTCGTATCAACCGCGGGGCCAGGGTGGGGGCTTCTTATCGACGCTTTATCGTTCCTGATTGCAGGAATCATTGTGTATCGAATGAAGGTGCCGAACAGCACGCCACTTGCTGAAGGCGAGAAGCGCGAGTCGATTTTTTCGCAATTGCGAGAAGGTTGGTTTGAATTCTCATCACGCAAGTGGATTGTGTATGTGGTTGTCGGTTATTCCTTTTTCTATTTGGGCTTCGAAGGGTTCCTCGGAGTGTTGGCACCGGTTCAAATAAAGGAAGCTATGGGTGGCGCCAAAGACATGGGCATCATGATGTTTGGATTCGGAGTGGGAGCAATTTTGGGCACGGTGTTCGCACTGAAGATACGACCACGCCGGCCACTTCTATTGGGGCTAGGTGTATTGCCTGTGGCGGCTCTCTGGGCGTTTGCACTTGCAGTGCCTTTGCCCTTGTGGGTTCTTTTCATCACTGCACTTGCAACAGGAATTGGGATGGATCTGATGTATGCGAATTGGATGACCACTCTTCAGACCCATGTTCCAGACGAAGCGATGTCTCGTGTGAGTTCTTATGACGCTTTTGGCTCAATGGTGTTTGCACCTATTGGTCTGTTCTTGGCAGGCCCATTCGCACATCTTGTGGGCGCACGAACAGCATTAATCACTGTCGGAATCATTATTGCTATGGCAACGTCGTTGCCGCTTCTGTCTAAACAAGTACGACAGATTGAACGAATAGACGTTTAGGCGCGAACGAGTCGACCTGGGCGAGCGCCTGTGTCGACACCATTGCGACGAGTAACGGCGCCGTTCACAATTGTTGCCACGTAGCCATCTGCTGATTGCAGAAGTCGGCGGCCACCAGCAGGTAGGTCGTTCTCAGCATGCGGCGCGTTAAGGCGCAAGTTTTTGAAGTCGATGACATTGATGTCTGCGCGCATACCTTCAGCAACTTGACCGCGATCAGAAAGACCAATTACTTCAGCTGTAGCAGTTGTTTGAATACGGACTGCTTCTTCAATACTGAGTTTTGGTCCACGTTCACGGTCACGAGCCCAATGTGTCAATAGGTAGGTAGGTATCGACGCATCACAGATCATGCGGACATGGGCTCCGCCATCGCTAAGGCCATTAATGGCTGATGGATGAGTGAGCATTTCGTAAATAACGTCGTGGTTCTCACCGACATAGTTCAAGGTGGGGAACATCAGAGATGCAGTGCCACCATTTTCATTCAAGAGGTCATACGCCATTTCAAATGTTGAAACGCCGGCCGCTTCGGCCAGTGCCTTGACTGACATTGCTGGAGTTGGTTCGTAATCAACGTTGTCACCCATTGCATAAACAAGGTGGGGGATCATGCCGAGTGCAGTCGCAAGGCCATCAAACTGCACTGAGGTATTCACCGGCTCATCTGGCTCTGACAAAATTTGCGCACGTACGGATGGCTTTGCCAACTCGATGCGTAAGTCTGCGAGAGACAAAGATGCTGCAAGCGAAATGAAAGTAGGACGCTTTGCAAATGGGTGGTACCCAGCCCAGCACACCATCATGCCGAATGGACGCGCGGCAACTTGTGGACGCAGGTATCCGCCCTTGTCCATAATCATGGATGAATAGTCGAGCGCCTCCTTCCATGTGTTTGGCATGGTGGCGTATTGCAGCAACAGGTATGTGACTTTCAAATCAGTACGCAATGCAAGGTCACCCATCCATTGCAATTCTTCAGTCATTCCCATGGTCGGTTGGCCTGCACCATCAGGCAGTACCTCCGGAGCAATTTCAAAAATTCCGCCGCCACCTGCAATCAAAGCGTCAGCCAATGCATTCAGTTCTTCACTGCTTGCAAATGTTCCCGGAACCGGTTGACCATCTTTGGCCTTGTGTCCCATTGTGCGACTAGTAGAGAAACCAACTGCGCCGGCTTCACGTGCTTCACGCACAATGGCTGCCATTTCCGCGATGTCTTGTGGAGTTGCGTCTTCGTTTCGCGCGCCACGGTCACCCATGACATAGCCGCGTACTGCGCCATGCGGAACATATGCAGCAATATCCATGGAATAGTTACGCGAATCAATGGCGTCGAGGTATTCAGGGAATGTTTCCCACTCCCAATTGATGCCTTCGTGCAATGCGGTGCCAGGAATGTCTTCCACGCCTTCCATTAACTGCACTAGCCACTCTTCGCGACCAGGTCGAACAGGTGCAAAACCGACGCCACAGTTACCAACGACAACAGTGGTGACGCCGTGACCACTTGATGGTTCAAGCAAAGTATCCCAACTGATTTGGCCGTCGTAGTGAGTGTGAATATCAATGAAGCCAGGAGTAACAAGTTTTCCGGTGGCATCGATTTCTTCTGCAGCTTCACCCACGATGGTGGAAGCAACTTTCACAATGCGGCCGTTAGTTACAGCAACATCGGCAACACGTGCTGGTGCACCAGTGCCATCAACAACTGTGCCCCCGCGAATAAGTAGATCGAACATCAGAACCCCCGTTCGTTGCTCAGCATAGTGGGGTGGGCTTGCGCGATTGTTAGGCAGCCCGATGCCAAGTTGGACTGGTCACCTGAGAGGGACAGGAACATACAATATGGATAAGCCAATCGAGGAGGCCCCCATGACTCAGGCAGACACAATCAACGCCCCAACCCCAGGGAAAACCGAACACGTAGACGTTCTTATTGTTGGTGCCGGAATTTCTGGCATTGGTTCCGCATATCACTTGCAAGATCAGGCGCCGGGTAAGTCGTATGCCATTTTGGAAAAGTACGAAACCTTCGGCGGTACCTGGCACATGCACACCTATCCAGGTGTTCGTTCCGACAGTGACCTCTACACATTCGGGTATCGGTTCAAGCCATGGACATCAGCGCCGATTGCAAGTGCTGAAGAGATCAAGAAGTACATGGCAGAAGTAATTGCTGAAAATCACATCGATAAGAACATTCGCTATCGCCACGAGATCACGGCAGCTTCATGGAGCAGCCGCGACAAACGCTGGACAGTCACAGTTACAAATCTTGCAAAGGGCGAAACGTTCCAGATGACCGCCAACTTCTTGTGGATGTGTCAGGGCTACTACAAGCACTCACAGGGCTATACGCCGGAGTGGCCAGGCATGGACCAATACAAGGGCCGCATCGTGCACCCTCAAACATGGCCAAAAGATCTTGATTACACAGGTAAGAAAGTTTTGGTCATTGGCTCCGGTGCAACTGCTGCAACGCTTGTTCCTGCCATGGCAGCAGATTGTGAACACGTCACCATTTTGCAGCGCTCACCGACATATTTTATCCCGGGTCGAAATGTAAACGAGCTTGCAGACACACTTCGTCAACTTGAAATAGATGAAGAGTGGATTCACGAAATTGTTCGCCGCAAAGTTTTGTTTGATGGCCAAGCTGTTACTGACATGGCGTTCCAATATCCAGACCTGGTGAAAGATGCACTTCTCGATGGCATCAAGCCTTTGCTGCCTGAGGGCTATGACATCGCAAAGCATTTCACGCCGAAGTATCGCCCGTGGCAACAACGTATTGCGTTTGTGCCAGAAGGTGACTTGTTCGCTGGTATCAAATCAGGCAAAGCATCAATGGTGACAGACGAAATCGAAACGTTCACAGCAACTGGTGTGCGTACGAAAGATGGCACCGTTATTGATGCTGACATCGTTGTGACTGCAACCGGCTTCCACCTCAGTGTGCTTGGCGATATTCCGTTTGAACTTGACGGTAAGCCCCTTAACTGGGCAGACACCGTGACATATCGCGGCATGATGTTCACAGGCGTGCCGAACCTTGCGTGGGTGTTTGGTTACTTCCGTGCCAGTTGGACATTGCGGGTTGACATTATGGGTGACTTCATTACTCGTTTGTTGAAGCACATGGATGCAAAGGGAGTGCAAAGCGTCACTCCGCAATTGCGCCCTGAAGATGCAGACATGCCGATTGGTGCGTGGATGGATCCTGATAACTTCAATCCGAATTACCTGATGCGTAGCCAGCACCTCATGCCAAAGTCTGGCGACAAGCAAGAGTGGAAGCACGACCAGAATTACTCATTGGAGAAGAACGTTCTTCCAACCGTCAACCTTGACGATGGTTGCCTCGTTTACGAGTGATGCACCAGTTGGCCTCGGCATAGCCATCTAACCTATTTCTATGCCTGGACAACTCGTACCTATCGACCAAGTCGCAATCTCTTATGTAGCTCTGCGGGCTCGAGTAATTGATCTCCTGCGGTCAACGCCAGAATCATCGGGCAACATTTTGGTTCCATGCACCCCTGAATGGACTATCCGACAATTGGCTGCGCACCTTGTTGGAGTCCCAGAGGATGTTTTGGCTGGTCGCATGGAGGGAGTCACAACTGACGCATGGACCCACGCGCAAGTTGAGCGTTACGGTGATCTGACATTGACAGAACTGGCAGATCTATTCGAGTCAAGTGCTCCGAAGATTGATGCCATCATTCATAATTTTCCGCAGCCCATCATTTCGCAGTTCGTCATGGATGCAGTGACGCATGAACAAGACATGCGCAGTGCTCTTGGCGTGCCGGGAGGACGAGACAGCAAAGCCGTAGAAGTGGGTGTTGGCTTTTTTCTGAACCTGATTGAAGTCAGCGATCCGCCATTGTTCAATGAATTGACAAGCACCTCAGTTAGTCAATGGGACATCTTGCGTTCGTTAACTGGGCGTCGCACTGTGAAGCAGATGAATGCACTCGGGCTTGATGGGGAAGCGATTGCGCTTCATTTCCCTGGTTCGCCGTTCTCGCTTCCAAAAGAAGCAGTGGAATAGTTACTTACCTGCGTGTGCAGGACAGATGCCAATCTTTTTGTAATGGCACCAATCACACAGATTTGTGACATTGCAATGGAATTCACCAGTGGCACATGATGCTTCGATGTTTTCACGAGTTTCCACTATGACGCCGCGAGCAATGTTGAGTTTCACTGGAGTAACCGTGAGGTCATGCTTGGCTTTTTGCGTGAGGTACAGAAGTTCGACGCGTGAAGTGGCTTCTTGGTCTGATTCTTCGAGCATGAGTGCGTAGGCGAGCAATTGAAAGAACTTGTCATCTTCTGATTTGAATCTGGGGTTAGGTATCTTGCCTGTTTTGTAGTCAGAGATCACGACGCTTCCATCATCAGCAAAAATGAAGCGGTCGATGTAGCCCTTCATGGCAACGCCATCAATATTTGCAAACACTTCATGTTCCATGCCGTCGAGTTCAGTTTCGGCTGGGTCTTCTAGTGCCCACAGGTTTGTCATGGATTCAAAAGCGGCTCGCTTGAAATCTGTGAGTGATCCTGGTTTTTCTTCTAGTGCCTCAACCTTGGTTGCCCACTCATGATTTGTCCAACGATCAGCTGCGATTGATTTCAACGTTTCGAGGGTGCGGTTTTCTGCCTCTTCTTTATAGAGATATTCGAGTACCTCATGAACGAAGGAACCGAGATACAGGTGCCATGCCGGTGGCTCCTTGATTTTGTCAATGTATGAGAGTTTGAACTTCTGTGGACAATCACGAAAGAGACCAATTGAGGAAGGCGACAGGTATTCCGGAGGCGTAAACATTGTCTTATTCTCTCATGTCGGTGTGGCAGAAATGACTTTCTGCACTAGCCGTGGATGATGTCTGCGTATTTCGATAGAACTTGCGGTGGTCCACTAACGAGAAATGTGGTGATGCAAGATTCACGCCATTTGGCCATGTCGTCACGGATCTTTTCGATGGGGCCAACAAGGGCAACGTCTTCCACCATAGAAAGCGGAATACAAGCAGCTGCTTCATCTTTCTTGCCGGCGAGATATAGGTCTTGCACCTTCAAGGCGACATCTTCGTACCCCATGCGAGCAAACACTTCAAAGTGAAAGTTTGTGCCGCGTGCACCCATGCCACCTGCGTACAGAGCAAGCATTGGGCGCATCATGTTGGCGCATTTCTCAACATCATCACCAATGATGATGGAAACAGTGGCAGCAATTTCGAAGCGGTCTGCCTTGTTTGCTTCGCCACTCTTTGCGAAGCCTTCATTGAGGCATTGGCGGTAGTACGCGTCTTCTTTTGGAGAGAAGAACAACGGCAACCAACCATCACAAATCTCTGCTGACAGCGCAACGTTCTTCGGGCCTTCAGCACCAAGGAAAATCGGAATGTCCGTTCGGAATGGATGCACAGTGCTCTTCAGTGGCTTGCCAAGGCCAGTCCCGCCTTCAATTGGCATGTTGTAAAACTTGCCGCTGTAATTCACCGGCTTGTCGCGGCGAACAATGCTGCGAATGATGTCTACGTATTCACGTGTGCGAGCGAGTGGCTTTTCATACGGTTGGCCGTACCACCCTTCGACAACTTGTGGTCCAGAAGCACCGAGACCCAAAATGAATCGTCCACCACTGAGATGGTCCAATGTCATTGCCGCCATGGCAGTTGCTGCTGGCGTGCGCGCACCCATTTGCATAATGGAAGTACCTAAGCGAATGTTTTTAGTTTGTGATCCCCACCATGCAAGGGGAGTCAGTGCATCACTGCCATACGCCTCAGCAGTCCACACACTGTCAAACCCGAGACGGTCAGCTTCTTGAATTGCTTCTAATGCATTTGCCGGGGGACCACTGCCCCAATATCCGCTGGTGTACCCGAGTGTGATGTTCTTTGCCATCCCCACACATTAGGCGGTGATGGCAGGGGAGATATCAGGAGGCTTGGCTGACCATATCGATGTAGCGAGAATGTGTGTCATAGTCCAACTCGCCGAACACGTGAGTTGACGCGCTTGCAGCCTCTGCTGGGAATGTGATGATGTCGCTTGTAGTCCGCGTGCGAATCCGAGCAATCTTGAGAGCGATGACGGGTATCGCTATGAAAATTGCCTTGGCGGTAATCCCTGAATAGGCAGATGCAAGGTATACACCAGGAAACAGCGAGCCAAGATAGGCGCCTGAGGTCTGGACGGATTGCGGGGTGATGGCGAAAATGCTCATGCGTTAATGGTTCACCATCAACATTGATTTTTGGTGAACGTCAGTTCAACGGAATGGAACGTTTAGTGCAACATCGGTTGCGCGATCTAGCGAGCAACTCCTCCGAGGGCTCCGCGAGCTTGTATCTTCTGGTGGAAATCAGGCAAGTAAGCATCTTTCGGATTCTCTCGAACCATTTCGTCGAGAATTACTGCGTCGTCGCCCACAAGAATGCGCCAGTCGCCACGTTGCACGCTGGCCAAGATAAACGCCGATGCTTCAGCGGCCGTCATCGGTGCCATATCGCGGAAGGCTTGAGCACCAGCCGACATCAATTTGCGAAGGTCAGCGTCTGGAATGGATGCAGTATCCATTCCGGCGCGAGCCATCCGTTCACGTGAAGTCTCGAGTTGAGCTGCAGTCATTGTGGCTGGGTCGTTTCCGAGCAACTTGCTCGAGTTGATTGCAATATCAGTGCCGATATGACCTGGCATCACAACAGAGGCACGCATAGTTGGTGCGTTGATACGGAAATCAGTGATGAGTGCTTCGGTGAAACCCTTGACCGCGAACTTTGCGGCGCTGTAAGCACTGTGTGGAGTAGTCGGCCCAAGCGATGCCCAGAACCCATTGACTGAACTTGTGTTCACGATATGGCCGAATGGCGCAGCAAGGAGCAAGTCCATAAATGCACGAGTGTTGTAGTACACACCGAACCAGCACACACCGAAAGTCTTGTCCCACTGTTCACGGGTGCTTTCAACGATGCTGCCACCGCCACCGATACCGGCATTGTTGAACAAAACGTTGACATGTGGTCGCCATGCTGCAACTGCGTCACGGAACCCGAGAACTTGCGTTTCGTTTGAAACATCTGCGATGTGGCTGAGAATTTTTCCTGAGTTGCCGTCGGCTGTGCAGATGGCAATTGTTTCAGCGAGGTTCTCAGCGATGACATCGCATGTTGCGACGTCGCATCCTTGTGCTGTGAGTTGGCGAACAAGTTCACGGCCCATGCCGGTTCCGCCGCCAGTGACTACGGCAACCAAGCCACCGAATCCGTTTTCAAATCTGTCAGCCATTTTGTTCCCCCAATGCGTTCGCTTCCTACAGCGTGTTTCCTTCACAGTAGTGTCTGGTCATACAGAAGGGGGCAGTCGTGGTCACTGTGCATGGAAAAGTAAAGCCTGGTTTTGAAGGGGTAAGCGAGGCATTCGCAAGCAATTTCAATGATGGTTTTGAGGTAGGCGCATCTGTAGCCATCATCTATAAGGGCGAGATGGTTGTTGATATTTGGGGTGGTCATCGCGAGATGGAACGCACTTCAGATTGGCAGAGCGACACCCTTGTGAATGTGTGGTCAACAACAAAGACCATGATGTTTCTTACGTTGCTAACACTTGCTGACCGCGGAGAAATCTCTCTTACTGATCCGGTGTACAAGCACTGGCCTGAATTCAAAGTCAATGGTAAAGAAGGCATCGAGATTCGTCATCTCATGGCACATACCGCTGGTCTTTCAGGTTGGGCAGAGCCCATGACATCTGACGATTTGTTCAACCATGACAAGTGTGCAGCAGTTCTTGGCGCTCAGGCGCCGTGGTGGACGCCAGGTTCACAATCTGGTTACCACGCAATCACTCAGGGTTATCTCATCGGTGAAGTGGTGAAGCGCGTGACGGGGCAGTCACTTGGAAACTTCTTCCGTGAAAATTTTGCAGAACCACTTGGTGCTGATTTCCATATTGGAACAGCACCAGAACATCACCACCGAATTACAAATGTCATTCCTGGTGTCAGTTTGTTAGACCCAACTGCAAAGCCAGACAGTATTGCAGTTCGCACCTACACCAACCCAAAGATCGCTGCTGAAATTGCATGGACACCTGAGTGGCGCCAGTGCGAAAGCCCTGCTGCAAATGGTCACGGTAATGCACGTTCTGTTGCGCAATTGCAGTCAATCATTTCTCATGGTGGTGAAGCGGGCGGAAAGCGTTTCTTATCTGCAAAAGGCGTTGAGGCACTATTCACCGAACAAATGTCTGGTCAAGATTTGATTCTTGGCGTGCCAATGAAATTCGGAATGGGCTACGGATTGAATTCTGAATTCACGCCACTCAGTCCAAACCCACGCGCATGCTTCTGGGGTGGCTGGGGTGGATCACTTGTTGTGAATGACCTTGACGCTGAATTGACCTACGCCTACGCGATGAACCGCATGGGTGAGGGCACAACTGGTGACATGCGTGCAGCGATACCGCTGATGGCGATGTTTGGCGCTATTGCGTAATTAATCCTGCGTAATGCGCAGGGTCATAATCTGGAACGGTTTCAATTCGATTGCCACCGTTCCAGTCGCTGAAACGTCAAGTGGCATTCCTGCGTCTTCAAGGGCGTTGCATGTCTGTGCCGCAGTCATTCCGTCAATGGTTAATGAACCGCTAGTTCGGCCACCGCGTGTTTCCCAGATACGAACAATAATGTCGTCGCTTCCGTCGTCTGCAGGTTTAACAGCACTAATCAGGGCACCCGGAACATCAAGCGAAATCACTGAAGCGGGAACACGAGGTACGCCATCGAGAATGCGAACTGGGTGAGCCATCAGTGCTGCGGTGTTTTCAATTCCATGCGCAATAGGGTCACCATCAAGTAGCGACACGGACCATTGCAAGTGCTGATGCCCAAGATCTGCTTCAGGGTCTGGGAACTTCGGTGACCGCAACACTGTGAGTTGTAGTTCATCGCCACGAATGTCGTAGCCGCGTGGGCCATCGGCAAGAATCGCCGCACCGAATGACGGTTCACTCACTGCGACGTAGCGATGAGCACATACTTCAAAACGAGCAACATCCCAACTGGTATTTGCATGACGTGCACGAGTCACGTGTCCGAATTGGGTGCCGCACACAGCGTTAAGTGCGCGAAGGTCTGTAGGAAGTACCCACTGCAAGCGTCGTTCTTGTTCGTGCCAATCTGCATCAACTGAAACATCAAGTTGTGGTTCTCCAGCACGCAGGGCGAACCGAACAGTGAAACGTGATGCATCAGTGGCGAACCCGCATTCAATAGTGGTGCGCAGGGGAGTTGTTTCCACGATGACAGGTGGTGCAGTTGCAAGCAATGGTGTTGATGGCGCATTTGCATCTGTTGCGTCGATATCCCACGCGTCGTATTCGGCAGGTGTGTCTTGTCGCAGGACGAACATGGCCTGAGAAGTTGTTGGAATCACGTCTCGATGGCCGTTTGAGAAGGTCGTGATTGCTCCGTCAGCATTAAACGTGACCGTGACGATGCCGTTAGCAATGGTGATGGAGTCGTCACTTGTTGAAACAATTACTGGCACTACATCTGTTGGAAGAGTTGCAGAGGGTAAGGCAGCACCGAATGGCTCTGCATCTGCCCACATTGGTGATGCATCAACATCAATAACTGCGTGCAGTGCTACTGGCGCCGGATTCAGAATATGAGTTTCACCAGAAGCCACCGGAATTACACGTACTAACAACGCCTCAATGTTTGAAGCAACTTCTGCGTGAATAGCTTCGGCATCGTCGTGTACCCATGCAATGGATGAACCAGGAATGATGTCGTGAAACTGCTGGGTGAGAACGTGTTGCCACAGTTCGTCAAGCGCAGGTGGACGAACACGCGCAAGTGCTGACCACAACTCAAGTTCATGCAGTAGCCGTTCACTTGATCGGTTTCCTTGCTTAGTACCCACTTGCGTTGAATAGGTGCCGCGGTGTTTCTCAAAATACATTTCGCCAACCCAACGCGGGGCTGTGGCGCCGTATTCCTTTTGTGAGGTTTCAAAGAACCCTGCAACTGTGCCGAAGGTGACGCGTGGGACATTCTCTAGATCCGAAGCGAGCCGACCACGGTCGATCATCGTTTGTGTTGGCCCGCCGCCGCCATCGCCATGGCCATAGAGAACCAGCGAGTGCGAGGAGCCTGCATGGTCTTTGTAATTGCGTTCAGCAAAACGCAATTGCGATGGCGTCATGATTGCGTTGTAGGTATCAACTGGGCTGAAGTGAGTGAACACTTGTGTGCCATCAATTCCTTCCCACCAAAAAGTGTTGTGCGGAAACTTATTTGTTTCATTCCAACTGAGTTTTTGCGTAAAGAACCAATTGCACTCGCCGTGCGAAACAATTTGGGGCAATGAGCCGGGGTATCCGAAGTCGTCTGGCAAGAATGCACCCGAGCAGGTGATGCCGAACCACTCGCGGAACGAACGCTGACCCTGCGCAAGCTGGCGAAGCAAGCTCTCACCTGATGGCAAGTTGAGGTCGGTTTCAACCCACATGCCTCCAATGACTTCCCATCGACCTTCTCGAACAAGTTCAGTAACGCGGGCAAAGATGTCTGGTGCGTCTTCAGCCACCCACGCATAATGCTGCGCTTGGCTATGGCAGTACACAGCATCAGGATTCTTGGTCAGCAGGTCAACTGCGTTTGCAAATGTACGAACAGCTTTGCGGCGAGTTTCGCGAATGGGCCACAGCCAGGCGGTATCAAGATGAGCGTGCCCTGTTGCAGTAATTCTGTGTGCTGATGGTCCATTACCAACACCCAAGACTGCGTCAAGTGTGCGACGTGCAGCAACAGCAGTCCCAGCAACGTCGTTGACATCAAGCGCAAGGTCGCACTGTTCAAGTGCGGCGAAAGCACGGGCGCGTTGTGGAGAATTGTCTGGAAGATCAATCGTGAGGTCAATCACTGCGTGCAATGCAATTGCTAAGTCATTGATGGCGGCGTTGAAGGCAACAAGTTGCGCAGCACGAAATGTATACACCGCATGTGTTGGCGCAGTTGCTGGGTCACCAAATGATGTGGGACCGTAGCCGTACTCATGTCCAGCGATGATTGGCGTTGCTGCAGCTTCAACCCAAATATCAATTTCTGTGCCGGCATCATGCGCGCCGAGATGGAGTAACCGACGATCTGGCTGAATTGCATGAACAATCTGTCCGTTCATGTAGGCAAGAGCTTCCGTTTGAAAACCATCACCGTGCCCTTTGAAACCGATATCGATATATGCAGCGATATCTACGTTCGCCAGATGTCGTGGAACAACTGCAGTCAGATGAAACCAGCGTGTGTGCCATGCTTGGCCCCATTTTGAACCAATGGCAAAAGGCGTGACAGGCGAAGCGACGGCAGCCTCGTAACCAGGAGATTCAAACCATTCTTCAGTTGAAGTGACGGCGAAGTTGATTGCGCCTGTTGTGACGAATGGAGTGATGCGTTGGTCGAGCAAGCGGCGTGCTCGTTGCATAGCTGGTGCAGTGACGCGATGCGCCATATGGCTACCTCATTTCGGTGAGGTCTTCAGATTATGCGCTCCAGCTTCATGGAGAAAGCGCCGTGGTATTCCCACATCAAGTATTCGCCTTCGCGCCAGCGCTTGACCTCAATACCAGGGATTCCCTGTGGGCGAAGCACCAAGACACCATCTTCGTAACTAGCAGACACCACCATCGGTGTTTTGAGATCTATCTCCAGAACATCGTGACAGCCGTTTTCGAAAGTGCCGTCAACGTGAGCAAAGTCATGGATGACATGACCTGCTGTCACAATGACGCGATCGCCGGCTTGTTCAATGCGCTCTATGTGTTTCCACATGGGCATGTTCTCTGGTGCAGGTTCGCCGTTGATGGTGACCTCAAGTGCGCGCCACGTTCCACGAAGGTCTGGTGCTCCGGCAATAAGTGGTTCTGATGCAGCAGTGAGGAAGGGGCCTGGCATGTCGCCGTGCCAACCACCCGCTGGGGTATTGACGCGAGGGATATCAAGAATCGATGTCATGGCATAACAGTAGGCGGTTGAACGCCCACATTGTTATGCCACGAGGAACACGGTTTATTCGTTAATGGCCTTGTAAAGAACTGAGCCAACAACAGCACCAATGATGGGGAACACGAAGAACGCCCACAGTTGAGTCATCGCTTCGCCGCCAGCGAAAATAGCGACTCCGAATGAACGAGCCGGGTTAACCGATGTGTTGTCAATTGGAATGCTGATCATGTGAATCAAAGCAAGTGTCATACCGGCAGTGAGCCCGCCAAAGCCTTGCGAGAATTTTGGACTAGTTGTGGCCAAGACAACATAAACAAGAACTGCTGTGAGGATTATTTCCACCAGCATCATTGATATGTAGTTATATCCATTCGGCGACAACGCGTCGTATCCGTTGACGGCAAAGTTGGCGGTCGACACGGTGAATCCGTCTTTTGTTCCAGATGCAATTCCCAGAATTGCTGCACCACCAAGTGCCGCACCAATTAGTTGGCTAACGATGTAAAAGGGAATCAGTGCTTTGTCTAACTTCTTGCTGATTGCAAGACCGATGGTGACTGCGGGGTTGATGTGGCATCCCGATACGGGACCAACTGAGTACGCAGCAATCAATAACGACAATCCGAATGCCAAAGACACCATCAGAACTTTGCCGTCGAATGCTGGAACAAGAATGGCGGTACCAGGCCCGCCCATCATGAGAAGAAAAGTACCGAAAGCTTCGG
>JBIILS010000161.1:0-13568 GCA_044232585.1 Ilumatobacteraceae bacterium | reverse complement strand
GATTCCTGTGTTGGAGTTAGATCGAGAGTATCTAGGTCAACATTCAAGGCATCGATTTCCTCTTGGGTATCGATATCCAGGTACCCCATTGCGTGGAATTCTGCGGCAGTAAAAGTGCAGTTATTGTTTGCTGTTCCATCTGCACAAATCAACAACTTTGACAATGCATTAACAAGCGCTTGTACCTCTGCAACCGAGTCAGTTAACTCAGCAGACATAGTCGCCAAATACTGATTGATAATCCCGATATTCAAAGAATCAACCCCGGTAATTCCCGCGGACTGAAGCGTGTTTACAGTTGGCACTGTATTTGTTCTGTCATATGCACTTATCACTGCGAGAGCGCCAGCCTGAGAAGCCCGCACTTGATTGACGATTGCTTCAACTTCAACGAAAGAATCAACGCCAAGAGTGTCATCTGATGTGTTGGCGATAGCTACTACAAGTAACGCAATATTGTCACTAGTAATACCGCTCAATCCAATGGCCTCAAGACGCGCAACTGTTAATTCTGACTGCGGTTGAGCACCAGTTGATGTTAGGAAAATGTCTGCGACCACATCAGATGCCGCCTGTAGTTCGCTGTATTCATCGACCTTGGCAATCAATAATCCATCAAATATTTGATTCAGCAAAGCAGCTTTGCCTGATGTATCGACACGCGTGAGACTCATCGCTACGTAGTCCGAAGACGTGACAGAGACGTCATTGTCTCTCTGGCCATCTGCCCCCAACAAGATGGTGACATAACCAGAAACTAAACCTTGTATGTCTTCAGTCGCGTCAGAGTCTGCTATTCCAATAACAGCAAAAGCTGAATTAACAGACAGCAAATTGCCATTCGTTACTCCGGTTACGCCGGCATTAGCGAAATCGGCCAGGGCCGGAGTGGTCGTTGCACTTGTACCGTCGTATCTGCTGATTGTGTCGATTGCGTTTTGACGTGAGAGAGCAACTGCGGCATCAACGAGAGTGCGAAGTTTGGTCAATGTGTCAATCTCTGAACCGTCATCTGCACTTGCACGAATAGCACCAAGGACTTCTGCAATGTTGTCAGCCGTAACCCCGCTGATACCAAGTGCCGCGAAATCAGCAGGAGTTAAGGCAGGCGAAGACGTAACTCCAGCTGCTTCGCCAATGAATCGGGTAACAATCGACGCTAACGCAGCAACCTCTGCATAACTATCGACTGCCGTGCCCGATTGAACATCAATGAGGTCATTAAGCAAACTCACCTCTGCTGAGGAATCTACGGAGGATAATCCGAGCACAGCAAATTCAATCGCTGATAAAGGAACGCCGCCATCAGCTAATCCATTCGCAGACGAGACCAACTTTGCGTAAGCATCAATAATGGATTGCACTTCAACTTGTGAGTCTGTATCAACCGCAGGCTTAACAGCGATAAATGTGTTGACAGCAGTTGTTTGACCTGAGATAACTCCGGTCACCCCGACGTTCACAAAATCAACCAACGTTGGAACGGTATTCGTACCGTCATAGTTCGCAATAATTGCCTGAGAGGCAGCACGTGCATTTGCTATTCCGGTATCCACCACGGCTTGCAATTTGGCTAGATCATCGATTCCTGAACCATTATCTAATGTTGCAGCGATGGTCGATAGTACGGATGAAAGATTTGTAGATGTCACCCCATCAATACCAATAAGTGCCAACTCGGCGGCCGTTATCGGCGGTGTTGGATTTCCTCCAGCAGCAGTTATAAACAGTCGCGCGACAATGTTTGCCAAGATCTGAAGTTCAGAATATGTATCGACAGCACTATCAATGTTTGAATCGAGAATTGAACTGAACAGATTGGCTTGAGACGAACTAGCTATATCCGTCAGGCCAATGTTCTGATAGTTGGCAGTGGTGAGGGCAAGACCACCGTTGGTTGTTCCATCCGCTGCGTTCAGAATTGCAACATACGTGTCAACAATTGCTTGAACTTCCACCCGCGAATTAGTTGCAGACACTGAAAGAACAGCCAATACAGAGTTGACTGAAGAAATGTTTGAAGCACTTACTCCAGTTACTGAGATGGCGGTGAAATCAGCCTCGCCAGGAATGGTGTTTGAACCGTCATAGCCTGAAATTACTGCAATCGCTGCGAGTGAAGTAGCAAGAGTTGTATTCACGAGAGTTGTTAATTCATCCAATGAATCAACCCCAGAACCGTTGTCCGCCGTACCAGCGATAGCTGCTATCACAGAGTCGATATTCTCAGCATCAACTCCCGTGATTCCCAATGCGGCAAGATCTTGCGGAGTCAACGCAGGGACTACAACCTCGCCAGCAGCTGTTGCAAATATTGACTTCACAATTGCAGCAAGCGCAACAATCTCCGCGTTTGTATCTACGGCCGTTGTAGGCAACTTGTCAATAACGTCATTCAAGAGCGATGCTTTAGCAGCGGTATTGATATCAGTAATTCCATCTGCCCCATACTGTGATGCTGATGTCACCATGCCGTTGTCGTCAATGCCATTCGCACCGTGCAATGCAGCCATTTGTAGAGAAGAGATTGTTCTGGCTGGAGCAGACACTGGGCTCGTGTTGCCAACGGCATCCGTTTGCGTTGCCGTGAACGAATGTGGGGAATTCGCTAGTGAAGCAGTCGTAAAACTCCATGTTCCGTCGGTACTTACCGTCACTGACCCAATGGCACTTGATCCGTCAGAGATTGTGAGCGTGGCACCAGGCTCACCGGTACCGCTCAGACTTTGAGTCACCGAATATGTGGAGATTGGGGCAACTGTCGGCGCACTCGGCGTGATGGTATCCACGAGCAGACTGACACTTGCAGAGTCGGCACTGGTATTGCCGGCGAAATCAGTTGCAGATGCTTTCAGTGAATAGCTCTGGTCGATCAATGATGAAGCGGTGAGCGTCCAATTCCCTAAACCATCTGCTGTAGCTATCCCGATGAGGTGCAATCCCTCGTACACGTTCACAATTGCGAATGCTTCAGCCGTTCCAGAAACCACAGGTGTAGCTGTCTTGCTCAATAATGGCGACCCAGTGATAACCGGAGCAACTGGCCGCAATGTATCAACAGTGATTCCCAGGCCTGAACTGAAACTGCTTTCGTTGCCGGCATTATCAATCACTAGCGCACGCAACGTATAGGACCCATCAGATAACGCGGGCACTGTGATTGACCAAGATCCACTCACAACCTGCGTAGTTCCTAGTACTTGACTGCCATTAAACAACTTGATTGTGTCGCCACTGGTTCCAATGCCCGTAAAGGTTGGGGTCGTGCGTTGAGTGATGCGGTCAGTCGACGATCTTCCCGTATCGGACGCAGTCTGAAGCATAGGTGTCGTTGCATTCGGAATACTTGTAGAGACCGAAATAGTGATGCTTGGCGATACTGCACCGATATTGCCCGCTCTGTCAACAACGCGGACTTTGAGTACTTGAGATCCATCGGTGAATGAAACAAGTGGGGTGACGAGCACGTTTCCATTGACCACATCAATACTGGAAACTGTTGCCGTACCAATTACTTGCCCCCCGTCATTCAGTAATTGGACTCGATCATTTGCAACTACATCAAGTCCGGATAACGCAATCGAGAAATTCGGTTGTGTGACGGACGTGCTGTTATCACTCGAAGATGCACCCGTATCGTCTGCCGTAATGAGATCAGGAGCCGTCGGGCTGCTCTGGGATGTTGAGTCCACCACAATGGAAAGCGACACGGAAGAACCTCCGATGGTTCCCGCCACAGATTGTGCCTTGGCAGTGAGAACATTTTGTCCCTCTACAAGATCGCTAGCCGGCTGCAACGCCACGAATCCGGCAGCAATGTCAGCCGTTGTAAGAACTCGTGAACGCACACTTGTAGATCCGTTGTACAGAATGATGCTGTCCCCTGCTACCAATGCGTTTCCTGAAATCGCTATGCCATCGATAGCCACGTTGAATGTTGGACGAAGCTCCGAAGTCACATTGTCTCGTGCAGAAATTCCCGTATCCGTCGCGTCGGTCATGTTTGGTGCACCTGGCGTTCCGGGAACTCTGTTATCAACTTGAATACTCAAGGCACTAGCTGAAGTTGCTGAGTTACCCATATTGGAAACACGACTTTGCAGGACATACGTATCATCGTTGAGATCTTGCAGAGTGAACTGGTAAACACCTGCCGTGATGTCAGCAGCAACGAGCACGTGGGAAGTAATGACAACTCCCGTGTCATCAATAAGCTGCAGTAATTGACCCATCTCATGTGATGGAGTAGCCGAATTCACTAACGGCACATCAATTCGAATTGTTCTCGTGGTCGTCACATTGTCTGTGAAATCACCAGTGTCATCTGCGAAAATCAAGTCTGGGTTTCCAGGCACGGCGATATTTGCCAAGTTCATCGTGACGTTTCGCGTGCGGCTTGCAGTGTTAGCAGCTGAGTCGGTAGCCGTGACCACGAATACAACTGGCGAAGACGACCCAATGACTGTCCAGTCTGATGTTGTGAGTGAATAGGTCCATGTTCCGCTGGTGGGAGTGATGGTCTTGCTCAGGCCTGCAAATTGCAGAACTACAGATGCGCCAGACTCCACCGAGCCAGAGACAGTTACGCCAGCATCTTTCTCAGCACGAGTAACGGTGTCATTTCCAGCAATTGTGGAAAGAGAAACAGTTGGTGGTGTTGTATCAATCTGCCAAGTTTTTGCTGTCGACGACGCCGACGAGTTTCCGGCTGCATCAGTAGCAACTGCCGAAATGAGGTGACTGCCTTCAGAAAGAGTTGATGCATCAAATGACCACGTGCCACCTGATGCAATCACGGTCGCAAGCACAGTTGACGGAGTTGTAGAACTATCGCTGATCACGACTGTGGCCCCGGATTCGGCCGAACCAGACAAAGTTGGAGTTGCATCATTCGTCATTACTGGCGATGTCCCATCCACCACAGGTACTGATGGTGCCGATGTGTCATAGCTTATGGACAGTGTTGTAGATGCAGTGTTTGTGTTGCCAGCAGCATCAGTAAATGCTCCACCTGCTACTGACAATGCGGCAGTTCCACCGTTTACGCCAGAAGTCGGAGTGAAGACAAATGAATACGAACTGCCTGATCCAGTAAACCCACTGACTGCTCCTCCAGTTGCTGAAACATCACTTGAGATGAATGTCGAAGAGGCTTCAGACAGCTGAACTGTAATGGTCGCTGTCTCACCGATCTTCATGGTCGACCGCGATGAACTCAGTGTCGCTGACGGCTTGACATAGTCAACAATCAGATTGATTACTTGACTAGACGAAGAGATGTTGCCGGCTGCATCAAGAACGCGTACGGCCAACTGCCCTCCAGCCGCAATCGCTGCTTGCAAATCTGCGGCTGCTGAGAAACCGAGATCGAAGGTCACAGAAGTTTCGCCAGATGCAATTGATACGTCAGTGGCAATCGTTGTTGAACCGAGAATAAGTTCAGCCCAACCTCCCGTTGCTTGACCAGCAACAATGGTTGCACTAGCAGTCATGTTTGTATTGTTTGCCAACAAGGTATTGGCCACCACAGTTCCTCCTACGGGAGTCACTACCAGAGCTGTTGGTGCACTTGGGGCAACAGTGTCGATCACAATTGCTTTTGCAGAACCAAGAGATCCACTGGCTGCAGGGTTAGCCAGAGTCAGCACTGCAGCGTTGCCCGCTGCATCTCTTATGAAGCCGCCATTAAGAGCTAACGCGCTACTTGATTGAACGTCCAAGTCACTACTTATGTCACCGGCTTGGACAACATACCTAAACGTGATTACTGAAGTACCTGAACCACTCACATAGGAAGCAAGACGATCTGTTGCACCCGTCTCCATCAGCACTGTTGGTGTGCCAGCAGCTGTAGTAATCACAACATTCTTAGTAAATGACACCGTTACATCAATCGCCGTGCCTGCTCGGTATGACCCATTAGCGATAACCGAACTAGTGCCAGAAACCGTTGGGAGAACTGTGTCCACTGTCGCGGTTATATCTGAGCTTGCCGCATTCACATTGCCAACTGCATCACTGAATACTCCGGCCAACACTTGCACCGACATTGGTGCTGTGGAACTGCTGGTCGGAGTGAAGACAAATGAATACGAAGTACCAGACCCAGTAAACCCACTGACTGCTCCGCCAGTTACTGAAACATCAGTACTCGTGAAGTTGATTGAAGATTCACTTAACGTTGCAGTAACGGTCGCGGTTTGACCAGCAATGAGAGTTGACCGTGAACTCGACAATTGAATTGTCGGTACTACGTAGTCACATGACAAAGTCACATTTGTGCTCGCACTAGAAACATTGCCAGCAGCATCGGTCAGTTTGGCTGTAAGAATTCCACCTGCAGATACTGCTGCTTGCAATTGTGATGCCGTTGTCTTTCCTAAGGCAAAAGAGACTGTTGTGTCAGACACCAGAATCGCGTTGTCGGTGGCAAAGAAAACTCCATCGAGATACAACGTGGCAGAACCCCCCGTTGCGTCTCCGGCAACAATTGTTGCGGTTGCAGTGAGGTCAGTATTTGTTGCAGTCAGTTTGTTGCTTGCCGTGATTCCACCGACACCAATAGATGTCAAAAATGTCGGTGCTGCGGGCGCAACGGTGTCAACAACAATGGCGGCATTAGCACCGAGTGAGCCAGTTGATCCTGGTGCTATGACCGCGAGATTGGCCGCATTTCCAGCAGCGTCTCTTATGATTCCACCGTTGAGAACCAGCGCTCCCGATGATTGAACATCAAGGTCGCTATTTACATCGCCTGCCTGAACCACATATCTAAATGTGGCAACTGGTCCAGAGCTACTGACAAAGGTTGCCGCTCTGTCCACTGTTCCGGTTTCAAGCAAGAGTGTCGGCACTCCAGCACCAGTCGCAACAACAATTGATTCATCGAAGGTGACCGTGACGTTGATAGTTGCTGCGGTCTTGTAAATGCCATTCGCCGTTGTGGATTGAACAGAAAGGATGCTTGGAGAGGTGGTATCGACGGTGAGATTCACGCTTCCTGCCGAGTTATAAATACCACTCGCATTGGAGAATGAACCTGCATCAACAGAGACAGTTGCAGTACCCGAGAAACCAGAGCGCGGAGTAAAAGTTGCGGTATACGTTGTTCCCGAGCCCGTGAATGCACTTAATGTTCCGCCAGCAACATCAATATCTGCCAACTCAAAGTCGGTACTTGATTGACCAAGCGTAAATGTGAGAGTCGCAGTAGATGCACCACCAAGCGTTGACGCAGAACTAGTGATTGTTACCGGCGGGAAACTGTTATCCATTGAGTAGGTCTGCGCTGGCGACCCTGGGTTTATTCCTGCCAGCGCGTTACCCGCAATATCGGTAACCGTTGGCGAACTAACGAACCCGATACCAAGAACACCGTTGTAGCCAGCAAGGTTGCCGCCTGAGACTGTGATGTCATAGACGCCAGTTAAGCCACTGACCATTGAGACACTAGACGCAGTTCCAGTTGGGCCGGACACTGCGATATCTGAACTATCAAGTCCGCTAAGTGCTTCGCTAAATGTCCACCTAAACGTAATGACGTCGAGTCCAGTTGTTTGAGTCGTTGGGTACGAGCGGTTATTGCTTGTAAATGTGGGCGCGGTGGTGTCAATGACAACTATTTGCTCATTTGAAAAACCAGAAGACCCAGTTTTCAGACCCGAAACAATTGCTCGCGCCCTGAATGTATGGGTGCCTGCCGAGATATTTGATGGCGGGGAGAATGAATACTCCCCAGTATTTGTTGCGGTTACTGAACCGAGTGGTGTGGTACTTCCGTCCATGTACAGGTAAACCGTTGCATTTGCATTAGTGACTCCAGTGATTTCCGGAGTGAGATCGTTTGTGGGCGTGACTGCAATTACTGATGGCGTCATTACAAACTCTGGGACGGGTAAGAACCATGAAACAACATCTGAAGCTGGACCTTCATTGCCTCGTATATCGACAGCAGTGACGTAGTAGTAATACGTAATTCCACGGCCCACAGCAATATGGTCAAACGTGCTTGTGCCAGCCGCAACACTGCTCAAAACACTAAAGGAAGATGGTGATGAACAACTGGAAGCGACAAGACCAGAACATGAATAGATGCGGTATTCCTGCAAATCAGTTTCTGAGTTGTCGGCCCAGTCAAGACTGATTCCGTCCACTCCGGATGCTGACAACACTGTTGGTTTCGCGGGTGGAATTCCGTCGATGGCAAGCAGTTTGCTTCCAACAAGCGATGTTGCACTTCCCGGCTCTGGAAGCGTGTTAACTGACGCATTCCCCGCTCGGTCAGTTATCAGCCCGCTAGCAACGTCAAGAGAGTTGTTCGCCTTGATATCAAGTTGTGTTGTGAGATCGCCTTGGGCCACGACATAGGTGAACAGCAATGACGATGACCCACTACCCGACACATAGTTGAGTACAACATCGCGGGTTCCTGCATTGAGTGTCAACGTTGGAGTACCCGACACAACTACTGCTTTTGAATATGCAACGTTGATAGAAATCTCTTTGCCAAGTGTGTAATTCCCGGTTGGGTTCGGCGAAGAAATACCCGTCACAACTGGCGCTGTCGTATCTACCGAATAGGACAACGAAAGTGAACCAGCACCTGTTTGGTAACCCTGCGTGTGCACAGGAACTGCAACTTCAGTCGCCGTGTAGCTGGAACCACCGCCACCACCTGAATAACCACCATTACCTGTACGAGCAAGTTGCGGAGTATTACCAGCAGCCCAACCACCCCAATAGCCGCCACCGCCACCACCGGAATACGCAACGGTGCCAACACCACCACGACCCAATGAACTGCCGTAGGTTTGTGAACCGCCCAAACCAGAACAGTTACCCGTGCCACCAGCATCACACGAGTTACTGTCGCCTTCGCCAGCTGTTAAACCGCCACCAACACCACCAACCATGTTGTTGCCGCCGCCACCGCCACCACCAGCAACAACAACGCGAGTAGCCAACGACGCTGCTGTAGCAAACGTGCTCGGCCCGGTAACAGTTCCACTTGCAGTCGCAAATGCAAAGGTTGACGTTGATACTGCATACGAGAAAGTTTTGTTGACGGCATTAACCGCAGACACGGTGAATGTGCCATCAAACTCTGCACCCACACCAGCCACAATCACAGTGTCGCCAATACTGAAACCGTGAGTTTCAGCAGTCGTCAATGTTGCAAGACTTGCCTGAACAATTTTGTTTGTGACCACAAGATTGTTGCGTCGAATATCGGTAGCTCCGCCGCCGCCACCACCAACGCCAGCACCACTACCGTTGCCGCCACCATTCCAACCACCTGTATTGCTCGATCCATTTCCGCCTACATAGAGATAGAGAGTTTCACCAGGAGTAACCGGAATGGCCCCTTGAACACGACCGCCCTTACCGCCAACTCCAGTTGCACCAGTGCCGCCTTGTGCGCCAATTGCATCTACTTGCAACCACAAGACTCCTGCTGGCACAAGAAAAGAACGGACAGTGCCGTTAGCTGAATACGTGTTTGTAGTCAGAGTTGTCGGAGTGGCAGACACATCACCAGACATTGGCGTTTCATTGCTTCTTCCATTGGCCGTAACAATTGCAGTTATGCGGTAGTAATACGTCGTGTTATTAGTTAACCCAGTGTGCGTGTAACCAGGAGTTGTTGCACTCACGGTGCTCACCACTGTCGTCGGGTTCGGTGAAGTGCCTCCGTACACGCGGTATCCGGAAAGTCCGCTGAGTGATGATTCATTCCAGCTCAGTGTTACTGCAGAATTCAGCGGAGTTGCTTGAACCCCGGTCACAATGGGTGAAGCAGCCCATGAAATAACCATTTGGCCATCTCCCGAATTCACTCCTTGAGCGTGAAGCACAGCAGACACTTCTGATGCGGTGTAACTAGAACCGCCACCACCACCGGAATAACCGCCAGTACCAGTGCGATCAAGTTGCGGAGTATTACCAGCAGCCCAACCACCCCAATAGCCGCCACCGCCACCTCCTGAATACGCAACAGTGCCAACACCGCCAATACCCAACGACCGGCCGTACGTTTGTGAGCCGCCTAAACCTGAACAGTTACCCGTGCCACCAGCATCACACGAGTTACTGCCACCTTGGCCAGCAGTTAAACCGCCACCAACACCACCAACCATGTTGTTGCCGCCGCCACCGCCGCCACCAGCAACAACAACGCGAGTAGCCAACGACGCCGCAGTAGCAAATGCACTCGGACCAGAAACAGTTCCAGTCGCAACAGAACCCGCAAGAGTTGCTGTTGACACTGCATATGAAAAAGTTTTGTTCAGTGCGTTGATGGCAGAAATAGTAAATGTGCCATTGAACTCTGCACCCACACCAGCCACGATCACAGTGTCGCCAACACTGAAACCGTGAGTTTCAGCAGTTGTCAATGTTGCAAGACTGGACTGCACAATTTTGTTTGTGACCACAAGTTTGTTGCGGCGAATATCGGTAGCGCCACCACCGCCACCACCAACGCCTGCACCACTACCGTTACCGCCACCATTCCAACCACCAAGGTTCATGCTTGAGGCAAGATACTCTCCGCCTTTTTCACCCACATAGATATAAAGAACCTCACCTGGCGTGACATCGATAGCCCCCTGAGTTCGTCCGCCTCTACCTCCGACACCAGTTGCACCTGTTGCTCCTTGAGCTCCACGAGCATCGATAAAAATCTTGCTGACGTTCACTGGCACGGTGTACCGCTGCACAGCATCAATCGACGCAAAAGTTTGTGAACTACTGAAGGTAGGCGTTGCGGTGACTTCGGTTGATTTCTCGGACTCAATCGAACCCGTAACGATCGATACTCGATAGAAATATTGAGTACCTAAAGTCAAACCGTTTTCTAATTGCACGGTGCCAGCTGTAATTGGTGTTGACGCCACATTTGCCGCAACAAAAGCGAACGACACTGTGGTGGCAGTAACTGCGGTAATTGTTCGAACGCCATCCCACAATGGGTCGATACCACTCACAACAATATTTGAACCCACAGTCATTCCATGAGCTGATGCAGTTATCAATGTTACAACATTGCTTGTCAACGACTTGTTTGTCGCAGCGAATGTGGCACCGTGATGACTAAATGAAGTGGTATCAACCGGAAGTTTTGCTAACAAAGTCGTGGGGTTCTGGCTAGTGCCTCCGTACACGCGATATTGGGTAACACCCGAAATCTCCGATGAATCCCAACTGATTGTGTTGTAGCCGGTCCAACCAGTTGCATTAACTCCAGTCGGGTACGCACGTGTGGGTACCGACAAAGTGAGACTTCCACCTGCACTAGTGAAACCCTGCGTATGTGTAACTCCCGAAATCGTTCGTGCATCAGTTGAACTCAGTACATCAGATGCGGTGTAACTAGAACCGCCACCACCACCGGAATAACCGCCAGTACCAGTGCGATCAAGTTGCGGAGTATTACCAGCAGCCCAACCACCCCAATAGCCGCCACCGCCACCTCCTGAATACGCAACAGTGCCAACACCGCCAATACCCAACGACCGGCCGTACGTTTGTGAGCCGCCTAAACCTGAACAGTTACCCGTGCCACCAGCATCACACGAGTTACTGCCACCTTGGCCAGCAGTTAAACCGCCACCAACACCACCAACCATGTTGTTGCCGCCGCCACCGCCGCCACCAGCAACAACAACGCGAGTAGCCAACGACGCCGCAGTAGCAAATGCACTCGGACCAGAAACAGTTCCAGTCGCAACAGAACCCGCAAGAGTTGCTGTTGACACTGCATATGAAAAAGTTTTGTTCAGTGCGTTGATGGCAGAAATAGTAAATGTGCCATTGAACTCTGCACCCACACCAGCCACGATCACAGTGTCGCCAACACTGAAACCGTGAGTTTCAGCAGTTGTCAATGTTGCAAGACTGGACTGCACAATTTTGTTTGTGACCACAAGTTTGTTGCGGCGAATATCGGTAGCGCCACCACCGCCACCACCAACGCCTGCACCACTACCGTTACCGCCACCATTCCAACCGCCAATATTTTGTGTAGCTACCAGAGAGCCGCCGCCCTTGCCACCAACATAGAGATACAACACCTCGCCTTGTGTGACCGGAATGACTCCTTGAACACGACCGCCCTTGCCACCAACACCAGTCGCGCCAGTGCCACCGCTTGCGCCTACAGCATCAACTTGCAACCATGTGACACCGTCAGGAACTGTAAAAGTCTGCACGCTGCCATTTGAAGTAAAGGAGACATCACGAGTGAAAATCGGAGTTGCATATCGTTGGCTAGATGAAGCAGATTCACATGAGGTGTTGCAGGTTCGCGAAGCATCGGCATACAACGCAGTGACTTCGTAGTAATACGTCGTATTGATTGTCAACGCTTTAGTTTTTGATACGTTGCCGGTTGGGCTAACCGCAATCGCAGAAATATTCGCATTGATCAGTGAGTATCTGAGTGTCGTTCCAGTAGTACCGGTAACGGCAACATAGGTGCCGTCAAAAGGGGTGCCGACGCCCTGAACTATAAATTCATCGCCAATAGCGATTCCGTGGTTCGATGAAGTTGTCAGTGTTGCCACGTTCGTGGTGATCGACTTGTTGGTAACAGCAAAATTATTTCCGTGATGAAGGAAACTTTGTGACAATCTTCCGGGAATGTTGATGAATTGGGAAAGAACGCCTTGTGAAGTACCCCATGCAACGCGATACCCCGTCACAGCTGATTCAGGAGACGGTGTCCAGTTCAAAACGTTGAAGGCTTGATAGCCATAGACCTCAAAATTTCGTGGTGCATCAAGAGATCCGGTCTGTGGCGCATAGATTACGAGAGCACCATTGCCAGTTTTGAACCCTTGTGTGTGGGAAACAAAACGAGCTGACGATTGAGTCCAGCTTGAACCGCCGCCGCCACCGGAATAGCCAGCCGAGCCATTTCGCCATTGCTGTGGATTCTGACCAGACCCATAACCACCGAAATAACCGCCACCGCCACCGCCAGCATTTGTTCCGCCGCCAGCCCCACCAATACCAACAGCATTTCCGTATGTCTGAGTTGCACCGAGGCCAGAACAGTTTCCAGTGACGCCACCCGAACACGAGTTGCTTGAACCTTCTCCAGCAGTAAGACCACCACCTGCACCACCGGTGCCTGCACCGTGTCCAGTTCCACCGCCGCCACCAGCAACAAAGAGTCGATCTGACAGACCAACATTGGTGGCGTTACGTATTAACGCGCCGTTTACACTCGCCGAAGCGATATTGACATTAACCAACGCATAGCTCACCGTATTCGTTGTTACTGCGGTTGCAGTAAATGTTCCGTCATATGGCGCACCAACACCGGCCACTACAAGTGAGTTGCCTACAACCAGACCATGCGGAGCAGAAGTTGTGAGCACAGCAACACTTGAAGTCAACGCAGCATTAGTCACTGTTGTGCCTCGGCGAAGATCTGTTGCTCCACCGCCGCCGCCGCCAACGCCGATGCCAGCGCCGCCGCCATTCCAACCACCAGTAATCAGTGCCTGATACTTCGCAGGGTGGTTATCGCCACCGCCGCCAGCAACAAATGCAAAGAGAATTTC
>JBIILS010000102.1:0-4141 GCA_044232585.1 Ilumatobacteraceae bacterium | reverse complement strand
TTTGGTGAACATCAACGCGTTCCTCACTGGGAGACCGCAACAGCTCTTGGCATTCTTGATAACGAGCGAGCCACCAAAATTGCTGGCGCAATGTTCACCATGCAGCGCGGTCTTGGTGCAACTCTTGCGCGCGCACTGTGTCAGTTCGCTTTAGATCAAAATGCTGATGCGTTCGAAGAAATTCGTCCGCCAAGTTTTGTTACTACTGCAACACTCACCGCTACTGGCCACTTGCCGAAGTTTGCAGATGATGCATACGCCATAGAACGCGATGACTTGTGGGCGATTCCTACCGCTGAAGTTCCACTCACGTCGCTTCATGCTGGCGAAGTATTAGATGAAGCCGAACTACCAGTTCGTCTGATGGCCTATTCGCCGTGCTATCGACGTGAAGCCGGAAGTGCTGGTCGTGACACGCGTGGCATGTTGCGTGCACACGAGTTCGACAAAGTAGAAATTCTTGCGATTGCCCGCCCAGAAGATGCACCAGAATTACTGACAGAGTTAGTTGGGCGTGCAGAAGCTCTTATGGCCGCTTTGGAATTGCCGTATCGCATTATTGAGATTTGCACCGGTGACATGGGTGGAAGTCATCACCGCAGTTTCGACATTGAGGTCTATGCACCAGGTTGTGATGCATGGCTAGAAGTCAGCAGCGTGTCGTGGTTCTCTGATTACCAAGCGCGTCGTGCGGATATTCGTTTTAAGCGCACTGGCCAAAAAGGCACTGAAATTGCAAACACATTGAATGGCTCAGCTTTGGCAGTGCCTCGCGTGTGGGCAGCGATTTGTGAAAATCATCGCCAACCAGATGGCAGCGTGCGTATTCCGGATGTTCTTCGCCCATACATGCGCGGCGCAACGCACATCACACCAAAGGCTTAACAGTGGGTATTGCTGATCGGCGCATTCAATATGAGACAGCAGGTCTTGATATTGATGACCTTCATGCAGATCCCATCACACAGTTAAACGTCTGGTATCACCAAGCTGAAGAAGTTGGGATCACTGAACCCAATGCAATGGTGCTGTCCACCGTTGATGCAACAGGGAAGCCAGACTCTCGCGTGTTACTTGCTCGTGGTATTGATGCAAATGGCATAACGTTTTTCTCAAACCGCACAAGCGCAAAGGGAATCCAGATTTCTGGCGAATCACGAGCTGCCGGAATATTCGCATGGCTCGACCTGCACCGACAAGTACGTATTCAAGGAAACATTTCTCAGGCGACTGATGCAGTAAGCGATGAGTACTTCGCATCACGGCCACGCGCTTCACAATTAGGTGCATGGGCTTCTCCTCAGTCAACTGTCATTGGCAACAGGGAAGAACTCGATGATCTCATCGAAGAAGTAACTGAACGCTTCGAAGGCAATGACGTTCCTCGTCCACCACATTGGGGCGGATATGTCTTATCGATTGACCAGATCGAATTTTGGCAAGGTCGACCAAGTCGGTTGCATGATCGTTTCCGTTACACACGCAATGGCGTTGTGTGGCGCGTCGAACGCCTCGCGCCCTAACCAGGCCAGGTGGTGGCGCAGTCCACCAAAGCGTCAATCAGGCTTTCAGTGTGGGGCGTTAATCCAGGGCCTTCCCAGTCCCACCACAGTGGGCTAGAGCCACGCACTCGGGGCGGAAGTTCCAATTGCACACCTGCGTGTTCGACAACATTTACTGGGTTGTCTTGATGCATGCCGCGAAGGTTGTTCGGAATGTCATCGATGTCGTCAAGGATTGTGTACGCCGGAAGATGCGTGCGAAGTAAGCCACCGAGATGAGTCGCAAGTCTGCGGTTGCGCCCACCAAGTAGAAGCGATGTGAAGAACCCGGCACGACCAAAACCGTGCACGGTGATCACGATGTTCACATGTGATAGGAAAGATGCGAGTACAGGTGATTGGTCAGCTGTCACTGTGTGTGATGGAAGATGCCATTCAAGATTGTCTGGTAATTGAATTCCGTAATATGAGGCCCCAGCGCGCTCTGCTGCACGTGATGCAATGGTGTCTGTCATTTCTTCAAGTGCACCGCCATGAAACGCCATAAATCCAAACGTGGATCGCAATATCGACTCTTCTGTGACGTCGTCGTATTCAAGCAATTCAGAAAGATTCATGGTTACTTGCTCTGTAGTGAGGAACGTCGGATAACTAATCCGGCAGTTGCGATGACGAGACAGAAAACTATAAGCAGTGGGTAGACGCCAGCATCTTGCAAGAATTGAACAACTTTTGTTTGCCAACGCTCGACTCGAGATGTCACACCATCTGTTCCGCGGTCAGTAATTGCGCCCAGCCAGTACCAAGATAAATACAGACCGGTTAGCACAACAAATATGGCCGTGATTTTGTCAAACCACTTGAAGCTCTTCTTGATGGTTGAGACGAGCCCAACTCGAGCAAATGCCAATGCAACAGTAAGCGACGTGACTAGTAGTCCCATTCCAAGGCCATACAGAACAATGCTGATGACACCAGAAACAAAGCCGTGTCGATTGATAGAGCCAAGAATGACGGAAATGAGAAGCCCGATTGTGCAACCAATAGAGGCAATGGCGTACACGATGCCAAACAAAAACATGTTCCATGTGGTGCGCTTGCGTTGGATGGAAACATCTGGCTGAGCAATGGGCAACTTCCAGCCAAACAACATTGCAATTCCCATTGCAACAAGTCCGATACCTATTACGAGTGCTGCATATTTGGCGTTTTCTGAAATGACGGTTGTAAAGGCACGCGAGATTATTCCGACTACGAGGAACAAACCGACAAAGCCTGACGAAACCGCAATGCCAACGCTGAGGCCACGTCGCAATGTTGTGGTCTTGTTCTCATCTTCACGGTTCAGTTCAGTACCGAGGTAATACACAAGGTAGGTGGGCAATAGAACAAAGCCGCACGGGTTGACTGCTGCCATAACGCCCAGAATGAAGCTGTATGCGAAGTTTCCCTCGAGCGCAATCATGGCGAGACTTTCAAATCCGTCGTGAGAATTGATTCGATCTCAGCCGCAGTGATTTCACCTGCTCGTCTGGCAACGATGGTTCCGGAACTATCAAGAAAGAATGTGGCGGGAAGTGTGACTACGCCGGCTTCAGCGAGTTGTGTTCCATCATCAATGAACGTTGGGTACGTGATGTTGTACTTCTTCAGAAAATCAGTAGCTACTTCACGCGAGTCATTGGGGTTAATACCAATGAAGTCAACCGTGGCTGCATACTTTGCGCTTGTTGCAGACAGCGCTGGCATTTCACGTTTGCACGGCTCGCATGTTGAGTACCAGAAGTTCACCACCATCGGTTTGCCAGCAGGAGCAATGGTTCCTTTGTCGCCGGTGGCATTATCTACCAACTCAACAAATGTGAATTTCTTGCCCGTGTTACTGGCGTTTGTACCGATGGTGGGTGACAACGTAGTTATGGGTTGATTGAGATTGACGTCAACGCTGTTGGTAGGCCGGCTAAGAGCCCACCCACCAACAACGCTGACAAGTAGTACAAGGAAGGGAACCAGAAATCGTGCGGTACGGCGGTTCCACTTCATGTACTCAGGCTACGAGGTGCCGTGGAATTGGTACCTCTTCGATGACAAGCGCCGGTCTGATTTTGACCGCAGGGCGTCCACGAGGGCGTCTGACGCCCACGATTCTGCCCATCTCTAGCTGTTCGCCTCCCCAGACTCCCCAGGGCTCTTCGCGCTCGAGGGCACCAGAGAGGCACGCCTCTTGGCCAGAGCACTTTGCGCAGATTGCTTTCGCGCGCTGCACGTCAACCCACTCGTCAGAAAAGAAGAGGTAGCTCAAGGTTCCGTTGCCGTCTGCGCAACGCTTGGCGGACAGGATGAGGGGCTGCTCTGTGAGCGTTGTGCCTCCCATGTCGGTGTTTATTGATGTGTACATGTTCTCTGTTCCTTTCGATTGGGTTGAGATCTTTGGTAGGTGGGTGGATAAAACAAAAAGGCCGCTCGGGATGAATTCCCGGCGGCCACGTAAGTGTGTGTTGTGATCTTGTGTTAGATCAGAAACCCACGGGGCTGCCGGGTGCGACGCTTATTGGCGTGATTCGCTGCCGGTGACGACCACATGGCATATGCGTGATCGACCACTGTTGACGCATAGGTAAACGCCACGGCTGTTGCCG
>JBIILS010000101.1:0-4234 GCA_044232585.1 Ilumatobacteraceae bacterium | reverse complement strand
GTGACGTTGGAAGACAAAGGTCGTGCTTCATGGAGCGGAGCGTTTCCTGACGCTGGTGTTTCAGCACACACCAAGGTTGATGAAAAGACCGGCGAATTGTTGTTCTTTAACTACCAAACCACTTACCCGTACATGCATTACGGCGTTGTATCTCGTGAAGGAGTGTTGACGCACTACACACCAGTGCCGTTGCCTGGACCACGTTTGCCACACGACATGTGTTTCACTGACAACTACTCAATCTTGAATGACTGCCCGTTGTTCTGGAAAGAGGATCTGATTCAGCGCGGCATTTATGCAACGAAGTTTCACCCCGACATGCCAACACGTCTTGGTGTGATCCCACGTCATGGAACCGAGAAAGACATTAAGTGGTTTGATTGCGAAGCGACGTATGTATTGCATTGGATTAATGCGTACGAAGAAGGCGATGAAATCATTGTTGATGGTTACTTCCAGTTTGACCCCTCGCCCACTATGGGACCAGAAGCAACAGTTGATCAGCGCATGTTTCGTTTCCTTGATTTGTATGCAATGCAGTCAAAGCCATACCGCTGGCGTTTGAACATGAAGACCGGTGCGGTACGTGAAGGCTTGTTGTCTGACACAGTTACCGAGTTCGGCATGATCAACCCGCAGATTGTTGGCAAGAAATACGACTACGTATATTCCGTCGTGCCGACCGAGGGTTGGTTCACATTCGAAGGTCTCATCAAACACAATGTGACTACAGGCGAAGAAGAAACATTCCGTTTGCCTTCTGGGTCGTATGCAAGCGAATCCGTGTTTGCCCCACGGCCGAATTCACGCAGTGAAGACGACGGCTACCTCATTACATTCACCATGGATGTGGTGAACGACGTGAGCCACTGCGAGATCTTTGACGCCCTACGCCTCAGCGATGGGCCGGTGGCCCGAATTCGGCTGCCAGAGCGCATTTGCAGTGGCACCCATGCCTATTGGGCAGACGCTGCAACCCTTACCCCACTGGGGTAAGCCGACCTTAGGGGGTCATACCCCTTAATTATGACTGGTTTAGTCGGGTATTAGATAGCCTGCCCTGATGCAGTTTCCGGTGAACCTCAACCTTCACGGTCGACCCGTCTTGGTGGTCGGCGGCGGTCGCATTGCATATCGCAAAGTGGAACAACTTCTGATGGCTGACGCTGAAGTGACAGTGCTGTCGCCGATGTTCGTCGACGAGTTCCATTCCCTTCCCGTGACATTGGTGCAGCGCGAATATGCGAGCGGTGATATCGACGCATTTCGTTTGGTGATCACCGCTACCGGCAACATGCCGGTTAACCAGCAAATTTTTGATGAGTGTGAAGCCAAAGGTATTTGGATCAACTCAGCAGACGACCCAGACCGTTGTGCCTTTACATTGCCTGCAGCATTGCGTCGCGGTGATCTGATGGTCACTGTGTCTACTGGTGGCGCAAGCCCCGCTCTTGCCTCGTGGTTGCGTTCCCACCTTGAACTCTCGATTGTTCCTGAGTTTGAAGAAGTTGTGTCGCGTCTTGCTGTTGAGCGAGCACGTATTCATGCTGAAGGTGAATCAACCGAAAATGTGCAGTGGCAACCAATCATTGCGGGTGTAATGGCAGACCTTGGTATGACATGCCCAGTAGTTCGCGAAGTGGAAACAGCGCAATGACCGTTCATCTTGTTGGTGCAGGTCCAGGCGACCCAGAACTTCTTACCGTGAAGGCCGTACGGCTGATTGGTGAAGCAGATGTGATTGTTCACGACTACTTGTCGAATGATTCGATTCTTGAATTAGCGAAACCCGGCACCGAATTCATTGACGTGGGCAAGAAGCCTGGCAACCCAACACCACAGGAATTGATTAACGCATTGTTGGTTCACCTTGGCGCACAAGGAAAAAACATTGTGCGGTTGAAAGGTGGCGACCCGTTTGTATTTGGTCGTGGCGGCGAAGAAGCTCAAGCCCTGATGGAAGCGCGCATTCCGTTCACTGTGGTTCCTGGCATTACATCTGCCATTGGCGTGCCAGCAGCTGCTGGTATTCCAGTAACGCACCGCAATGTGTCGCCGGCCTTCACGGTTGTTACAGGACACCGCGAAAATGGTGGTTCAACAAACATCGCGTGGGAAGCACTTGCACAAGTAGGCGGAACGATTGTTGTTCTGATGGGCGTTTCAGAACGTGCCCTGATTGCTGAACGCCTCATGGCTGGTGGCTTATTGGCCACCACCCCTGTTGCTGCGATTCGTTGGGGAACGCGCGCAGAACAAGTAGTTGTACGCACCACCTTGGGCGAACTGGGAACAGCCGCACTGAAGGCCCCGAGCACCATTGTCATTGGTGCGGTTGCCGCATACGAATTCTTGGATAGTTCAATCACTGATCATTTAGTGGCAGGTGCATGAGATGCGCCGCTCGATTGATGTTGTTCAGATTGACGCCACAGATCTTCCCGATGGACTTGATGACACGACGCCCATCATGTGGACCGTTGCGGTAAGCGACGACTATGACGATGCAACACCACGCGTGGTGTTGACCGTTGAACCACTAGGTGCCAACGGTGAAGGTTTGGTTGCACATCTTGCACCAGATAACGCGCGCAGATTACGAAAAGCACTAGCAGATGCCCTCCGTGAGGTGGGCGAGAAGGAATAGCCATGACAATTGCAGAAGCACCAATGCCACGCGATCTTGATGCAGAGCAACTGCGCGATATCGAACGATTCGAGATCGCCATCGATCAATTCTTGAAAGGCGAAATCTCAGATGACGTCTTTCGCGTGATGCGATTGAACAACGGCATCTACGGTCAGCGCCAAGGTGGCACCGCACAAATGGTGCGCGTGAAGTTGCCAGCCGGTTCCATTACTCCGGAACAATTCGACGTAATGGCTGACTTGTCATCTGAATTCTCACGCGGCTGGGGACACATCACCACTCGCCAGAACATTCAGTTCCACTTCGTAGACCTTCGCCGTATTCCAGACTTGTTGCGCCGTCTTGCCGATGTGCAACTCACATCACGTGAAGCATGTGGCGACACAGTGCGCAACGTAATGGCGTGCCACTTGGCTGGTGCTTGCCCTTACGAAAAACTTGATGTCACACCATGGGCCGAAGCGGTGTACCGCCATTTCGTGCGCAACCCACTCGGCCAGCGTTTGCCTCGCAAATTCAAGGTGAACTTCTCTGGTTGCTCAACTGACTGCGGTCAGGCAATGTTCAACGACGTTGGTGTTGTTGCGGCTACTCGCACACTCGAAGATGGTTCCATCGAATCAGGATTCCGTGTGTACATTGCTGGCGGACTTGGTGCGAACCCACACCCAGCACTTGCGCTTGAAGATTTCACATCACGCGAAGATCTGTTGCCAACAGTTGAGGCTGCATTGCGCGTGTTCGACCAAACTGGTAACCGCGACAACAAGTTGCGCGCCCGTATGAAGTGGGTTGTTGACCAGTTGGGAATCGAAGAAGTACGTCGTCGCGTTATCAAGATTCGCCACACTCTTCCTGCATCATCTTCATGGCCAGGCGGAATTCCAGCTGAAGTACGTACAGCAGGTGATGCACCAGCAGGTCGTATTGCAGAAGGCGAAGTGTCACAAGTTGGTCAGAGCACCATCATCAACTTCACATCGTCAGATCCGTTCCGTCGTTGGGAAAACGCAAGTGTTATTCGCGGTGCAGCTAACGGCACCGTTTCTGCAATTGCATACGCACCACTTGGTGACATCACTGCAGACCAGTTCCGTGCGCTTGCAAGAATTCAGCGTCACTTCAAGTCTGATGTTCGTTTGTCGAACCGCCAGAACGTAGTGTTCCGCAGCTTGCAGCCAAGCCAAATGCGCGAGCTGTACGACATGCTCGATGAAATTGGTATGGCACGCCCAGGCGCCGAGCTTGCTCGTGACGTTGTTGCGTGCCCTGGTGCAGACACGTGCAACATTGCAGTGACACAATCACGCGGACTTGCAAAATCAATTGGTGACAAACTTGAAGAAGAAGGACTTGCTGAAATTGGTGGAGTTCGCATCAACATTTCTGGTTGCACCAATAGCTGTGGTCAACACCATGCAAGCGACATTGGTTTCTTTGGTGTCGAGCGTCGCGCGCACGGCAAGTCATTGCCCGGCTATCAAATGCTTCTTGGCGGCTATGTCGGTGAAGAGCAAATTCACTTCGGTGAAAAGGCATTGCGTGTACCTGCAAAGGCAGCACCAGAGGCTGTTGCTCGCGTGG